>JASHWB010000069.1 GCA_030044295.1 Candidatus Acidiferrales bacterium | reverse complement strand
GTAGAAGGCGAAATTTTCGGGCAGGAAGCCGATCTGCTGTTTGGCGCGGACGTCTCCGGGCTCGCACCCGAGAACGCGAATGTCGCCGGAGTCCGCATAGAGAAAGCCCATTAGGATGCTGATGCTGGTGGTTTTGCCCGCGCCGTTGGGTCCTAAAAAGGCGCATACCTCGCCGGGCAACACCTCGAAGGAGACATCCGCGAGCGCGGGAATTTCCTCGCCCGCGATGCGCCGGCGATAGACCTTCGTCACGTTGCGGAACTCAATTGCTGGTGCCGCCACTTTCGATTGCTCCCGCCGCGGCGGGGGTTATCTTGATCCCCAGCGCAGCCGCCAGTTGAAATGCGATCGTGGAATCATAACCCACGCGTCCGAAAATGATTTTCCCGCTCTCGTCGACCACGTACAGCGTCGGAATGGCGTTGGCGCTGTAAGCTCCCGCGGTTTGCTGCGTCAGATCGAGCAGCACGGGGAAGGGAAGCTTTTCATCCGCGGCGAATTTAGCGGGATCGGCGCGATTGTCGTCGAGGCTGACGGCCAGCAGTTCGAAGTTCGCGCCGTTATTGTGATACTGGTCGTAAAAGGCTCTCAGCTCGGGCATCTCCATGCGGCAGGGGCCACACCAACTGGCCCAGAAGCTTACGATCACTTTTTCTCCGCGATAGTTGGCGAGCGAGACTTGCTGACCGGAAAGCGAAGGCAGAGAGAATGAGGGCGCCTGCCGGTGCACCATCACCGCTGTGTCCGCAACGCCCGAGAGCCGCGTTTCGAGGCGCTTCGCTTGCCAGGTGATAAACACGGTAAACACCACGACCGCGGCAATGCCGGCGATCTGAAGGGCTCCGAGGGGCAGCCTGCGCGCCATGGCTGCGGATTATATACGTATCCGGCCTGTATAGTTAACCAATTTAGCAGTAACTAGGCCGATCGAAGCGATGGGCTCGAGCGCCGGAATGCGAGTCGCGTCTGGCGGTTTTCCGCTGCTGGTCTGGAACTTTTAACTGCACATTCGCAGAAATATTGTGCAAACGGGGAAAAGGTGGTGTACCGTATCGCCTGGGTGCGTCCTCCGCACCCGTTCCGCTGCGCCAGCGGCACCCCTCACGAAACGAGGGGTAATGCGAAGTGACGCCGAACCAGTCCCACGCGGCGCTTCGACCTTTCACCCATTGCGAACCGGAAGCCAGTCGCCAGGGTGCCTTTGCGGACGCCCCATGCGCGTCCGCTCCAAACAGGAGGATCGTAATGAAGCGATGGATGGCGATTTTCGCGGCGCTGGCGTGCTCGATGATTGTCACGCCCGCGGTGCACGCGCAAGCGGATTCCCGGCAAGTAATTCCGGGGACGGAAGTGCGCGTCAGCCTGATCAACGGATTGAGCAGCCGCGTGGCGCGGATCGGTGACCCCTTCACGGCCGTGGTGACCGAACCGGTGTTTACAGGCTCGAACCTGGTGCTACCGGCCGGCGCGATCGTTCATGGACACGTGGCCAGCGTGGAGCACCCACGGTGGTTTTCGGCGTTTCGTGGAGGCGCGTCACTGAACCTGGTTTTCGATTCGGTGGAAATCGATAGCCGGCTCTTTCCCGCACGGATGAGCATCGTCAACATCTACGGTAGCGGCACCGATGTGGCCCAACGGAAGGACTTGACCACGATCGAGGGCGAAGTCGTCCAAGAGCACCAAAGTGTGAAAACTGACGTGATGGACGCGGCCATGGGAACGGCGGGCGGCGCAACCGTTGGATTGGTTTTTAGCCGCGTGATGCGCGGAACGGTCCTGGGCCTGGCGGGCAGCGGCGCCTATATTGCCGCGCGCAAGGGCAAGGACGTCGAATTGCCGGCCAAGACGGGAATGGTCGTGCGCATGGACTCAAACCTGGCGCTGCCAGCAATGCTGCTGCGGAATGCATCTTATGCGACCGGTCAATAGCGGCAGGCACCGGCCCGTACCTCGAAGCTCGCGGCGCACAACAACGCAAGGGCGCGGCGGACATTTGAGCGGGACGAAAAGGGCAGCGCGCGGGTCGCTCGGTAGAGCTACGCGTTCTTGACGGGAGAGCCGACAGAACCGGTTTCAGCGGTTGCCGAGGCGCGGCTTGAAGATGCAGGCTGCTCTTGGCTTAGCCGGCCAGCGGCATCCAGGCTGCCGGCGGTCGAGGGCTGAGCCGGATGGATACGTGTTGCCGCTATCGTCCACTTGGGCCAGCCGGGGTGAGTGTGCCTGACGCAGGCGACGCGAAAAAGCAGAGGAGCGTCGTCGCGCGCCACTTCGTCGCTGCTGTGAACCAGCCGAATCGAGACTGGGCCCCCGTTTTGAAGTTCCGCGTTGAGCAAAAACGAGCAGCTTGAATCGCTGACGTCAACGGTTGAGGTCCGCTCGGTGAAAAAGCGGCCGCGCGCGTCAAAGCCGGAAACTTCCATAGCAATGCGGCGGGACTCACGCCGTTCACGGCGACGCTCTGGCAGAGCCGCCGAGTGGGTTCCCTCTCCCGTTAGTGTATCCACGTCGAATTGCATGCCGCAGCGAAGTGCACTCCAAGAGCCAGACCGAAATTCGCAAGGTATTCAACGTGCGGCGGATGCGAGATTTGTCTTGTAAGCCGGTTGATGCGTAATGAAACGCTGCGCGGAAATGAAACTGAGCGCCGCTGATTTTTCGCGGAGTTTTCAGGCCAGCCTGCGGCAAGCAGTGCACAAATCGCGCCTCAGAACCCAATCGGAGAGATCCTTCGCTTCGCTCAGGATGACACGGCCGCGTTTCAGGTTTCCTTTGCTTGGCAGACAAGCGAGCGGTGGATGTCTGACGCGCGGCGAAACAGGGTTCAGTCGCTGCCGCGAGCGCCGGCGGCGGCTTGTTTATTGGCGTGTTTGAGGAAGCGGTAGAGGCTGGTGCGGCCAATGCCGAGCATCTGCGAGGCGCGCACGCGATTGCCTTTGCACATTTCGAGGACGCGCTGGATGTGAATACGGCGAACTTCGTCGAGTGGCAGCGGACGCCAAGCTTCGCCAACGAGCGGAGCAGCGCGGCGGCCGGAGCGTTGCAGGCTTTCAGGGAGATCGGCAACGTCGATGAAGTCAGTGCTGGCGGTGATGGCGGCGCTGGAGATCACATTGGCGAGTTCGCGGACGTTGCCGGGCCAATCGTGCTGCAACAGGGCGATCTGCGCGCGGCGCGAGAGGCCCTGAAAAGGTTTGCTGTACGCATCGCTGTACTTTTTCAAAAAGTGCTGGACGAGCAGAGGAATGTCCTCGCGGCGCTCGGACAGGCCGGGGACGCGGATTTCGATGCTGCTGAGGCGGTAGAAAAGGTCTTCGCGGAAACGCCCAGCGAGAACTTCGGCGCGAAGGTCGCGGTTGGTGGCGGCGATCAGGCGAATGTTGACGCGGCGAACCTCGGGCGAGCCGACGCGCTGGATTTCGCGGTTTTCGATTACGCGCAGGAGCTTCGCTTGCATGGCGAGCGAGGTTTCCCCGATTTCATCGAGAAACACCGCGCCGCCGTTTGCAAATTCAAAAAGGCCGGGGCGCGTGTCCATGGCCCCGGTGAAGGCGCCGCGCACGTGTCCGAATAGCTGGCTTTCGAGCAACGTATCGACGAGCGCGGAGCAGTTGCAGACGGCGAAACGTTCCCTGGCGACGGGGCTGAGCTGGTGCAGCGCGCGGGCGACGAGCTCCTTGCCCGCGCCGGTGGGGCCGGTGACGAGTACGTTCGAATAGTGGCGCGAGACCTTTTTCACCAGGTCCAGCATGTCGAGCATGGCAGGACTTTTGCCGACCACGCCCTGAAACTGATGATTTTCGAAAAGCTTGTGCTCGAGTTCGCGGATTTCGGAGCGGCGCGAGACGAGGTCGGCGATATCGTCGAGGGTTTTTTCCAGACGGCGGGAGTCGACTGGTTTGCTGACATAATCGTGAGCGCCGCGCTTGATGGCCGCGATAGCCGAATCGACGGAATAAAGGCTGCTGGCGAGAATCACGTACACGCCCGGATCGTGCTGCAACGCTTTTTCGAGAAACTCGAGGCCGTCCATTCCCGGCATCTTCAGATCGGCGACAACCACGCGGCAAGCGCCCAGGCGAACGTTCTGCAACGCTTCCTCCGGGTTGGTGGTGCCCATCGCGGGGAAGCCGGATTTTTCGAGATGCGTGGTGACGATCTCGACTTGATTGGCGTTATCGTCCAATACGCAGACGGAGAGATTCTTGCGCGCAGTTGCGGCCGGGGCGTGTTCCATGAGTGTTTCCATGCGCAGCACAAGGGCACGATGAATGCCAGAGCGGAGCAACCAAACCGAGCGGCGGTTGACGCAGATAGGTGCAAGCGCTTTGCGGCAGAGCGGCGCTAATACGGCTGGATTGTGGAACTTAGCTGACGCGGCTGGGATTTTTGCCCAGCGCGGCGGCAATTGCGCGCGGTGAGCGGCGGCGAAAGGGTGGCTATCCGAGTCCCGAACCGGAACGGCGAGTCTCGAACCGAAACTGCGCCATGTAGGAGCGCCGCGTTTGCGGATGCGAGTAGGCGACAGTCCGGCGAATCGCGGAGTCGAGTCTGCTCGCCTCAGGCTACTTTCATCGAATTCATTTGGCGCAGCGAATCTTTGAAGAAGGCGCGCGGGTGCAATTGCGAAAGCTGGATAGCCGCGCGGCTGTTAACACCGTGCTCGACTACTTTGACTGCCTGGCAGGCGATGGGATATCCGTCCCCACTGGCAACAGGCTGCATCAAGCGGACAAAAATCACACTACCTTCACGGACGTGGCGACGCAGACTGATTTCCTTCGTGCCGTCGGAGTTCCAGGTGAGCCCGGTGGCCTCGACGAAGAAATTTTCAGATGCGTCCCAGCCGGATACTTCCACCGCGTAGCTATTCTCGATTGCGTCGAAATCCATGGTCCCAACCTCCTCAAGTGGAAGTGCACCCACGTTGCCAGACGCGTGTGGCGCGCTGCGCTCCATCCAAACGACTTCCGGGAATATGCCGTGTGCCGCGGCGGTGCGGGCGTGTTTCTTCCGCGCAAAGTGTGCGCGTATGAAACAAGTGCAGCACAGGAACCACGGAAATTGCGCGGATCAAAACGCGCCGGGATATAGCAGGGACAGGCTGAAGCGAAAGATATAGTCGAATACGCGATCGTAGAGCACCCACGCGAGCAGCAGGCCGGCGAATCCCAGGCCCATGTTTCGCGACCAGGAAAGGAAGCGGCGCGCGGTATCTTCGCTCATCAACGCGGTGATGCCAGTGTGGCCATCGAGCGGCGGGACGGGAAGAAGGTTGAACGTGCCGAGCAGAATGTTGAGAACGAACAAAATGCTCAGGAACGTGGCAGCGAATTCGGCGTTGCCAGGGGTCGCGGCGGCGGTGACCCGCGTGAAGCTGGCCTCGTATGGAATGTGGAAATAGCCGAACAGGATTCCGAGGTGAATGCCGAGAGCGGCGAGCCCGGCGAGGGTGAAGTTCGCAACCGGGCCCGCGAGAGCCATCCACGCGGCGCGATGCGGATGGCGGTCGGCCCAGGCGGGATCGTAGGGCGCGCTGGCCCAGCCGAGCATCCAGTGCGGCGGGATGAGGTAAGTGATCCAGGGGACGACGACCGTCCCGAAGGGCTCGCGCTGGATGTGCGGCAGAGGATTCAAGCTGACCTGGCCGCCGTGGAAAGCCGTCAGATCGCCACCGAATCGCGCGACGAGGGCGTGCGCCCCTTCATGGCACACGGTGGAAAGCAGGAACACGATGTACCAGATGATGCCAATGACGACGAATTGAGGGTTCATGCGCTCGGCACAGAGTAAATGGCGAGAACGCGGAGCGCAAGCGCGGACGAAATCGGGCGGTGACTAGAGGCGCGTCTGCGGCAGGGCTCGCGAGGAAGGATGCACGGTCAAGGCGCTATTTCTCGCCGAGACGTTTGAGCTGCGGATCGAGCAACGGATGATGGGCTTCGCTGAACTCGCGTGATCGAGCGGGCAGCTTTTCCTGTTTGCGCCATTTCAAGAAGCTGTCCATATAGGTGTAGAACACCGGAGTGAAAAAGAGAGTAACGAGCTGAGCGAAGAGGAGTCCGCCCACAACGCACATGCCAAGCGGGCGGCGGGCACCCGCGTCGGCGCCGAAGCCGATGGCGATGGGCAGAGTGCCCATGATGGCCGCGCCGGTGGTCATCATGATGGGGCGGAAGCGGATAATTGATCCCTGGTAGGCGGCTTCGGCGGGCGAGGTTTCGCCTTGGCGTTCAAGGTCAAGCGCGAAATCGACCATCATGATGGCGTTCTTCTTGACGATGCCGATCAGCATGATTAAGCCGACGAAGCCGTAGATGTCGAGCTGCATATGGAAAATGG
This sequence comes from Candidatus Acidiferrales bacterium, assembly GCA_030044295.1. Taxonomy (GTDB): domain Bacteria; phylum Acidobacteriota; class Terriglobia; order Acidiferrales; family UBA7541; genus Palsa-295. The sequence continues at coordinate 10,128 of JASHWB010000069.1, read as the reverse complement.
AGAGCGTGAGCAGGCCGCCAAAAGCCGCGCCGGGAAGGCCGGAGAGAATCGTGATGGGATGAACGTAGCTTTCGTATAGGATTCCGAGGACCAGATAAATGACGAGCACCGCCACGACGAGCAGGATCGGCAGAGTGGTGAGCGATTGCTGAAAGGCCTGGGCGCTGCCCTGGAAGCTGGTGGTGACCGAAGCGGGCAACATGGAACCGGCGAGACTTTGGACTTCGTCGACAGCTTGGCCGAGGGCCACTCCGGGACCGAGATTGAACGAAATCGTGACGGAGGGAAGCTGGCCGGTGTGGTTGACGGTGAGCGGACCCACGTTGGTGTCGAACCTCGATACGGCGCTGAGCGGAACGAGTTGGCCTGACGATGAATGGATGTACAGGTCGGAAAGCATATTGGGATCTTCCTGAAATTGCTTCTGCACATCCAGCACGACCCAATATTCGGCGTTCGATGCGTAGATCGGCGAGGCCAAGCGCTGGCCGTAGGCGCTGTAGAGAGCGTCTTCGACCTGCTGAGGCGTGACTCCCAAAGCCGAAGCTTTATCCCGATCGACAACGACGTTGGCCTGCGGGTTCCTGATTTGCAGATCGCTGGTGACGCCGGTGAGCCCGGGAAGTCCCGTCATCTTTTGTTCCAGTTCCTGGGCATAGCGGTAGAGCGTGTCGAGCTGGGGACTGGAAAGGGTGAACTGATAAAGACTCTTGCTCTGCTGTCCGCCGATGCGGATGGCCGGCGGATTTTGCATGAAGACCTTTATGCCCGGTAGCTTGTTGAGCTTCGGCTGCAGCTCCTGCATCACTTCGTCCACAGTCATGTGGTGCTCGAAAACAGGACGAATGAAGCGGACGACGGAATCGAGAACGGGGGTGCGTCCGAAGCGGGCGACGAGGCCGTCATAAGCTCGGCTATCGGTCCAAGAGCGGTCGCCGGGATCGCGCAGGTGCAAGAAACAGTTGCCATTGTTGAGGCCGGTGCCGCTGGTGTCGCTGATGGCGGAATGAAACTGCACGATATTGTGATCCGCCAGGAAGACGCGATTGACCGCTTCCTGATGGGCTTTCATGGAATCGAAGGAGATGCCCTGGTTGGCTTCGGTGGAAACCTGAATCTCGGAGAGATCCTCTTCCGGCAAGAAGCCTTTCGGAATCACCCAGAACTCCCAAACCGTTCCGAGCACGACAGCCGCGCCAAATAGCATGACGGGAATGCGATGCCGCAGTGACCAGCGCAGCATTGCGCCATACCATCGCAGCGACAAATCGAGAGCGTCTTCGAGTTTCCGATAGGCCCAACCATGCCGCTTCTCACTCTCCGGGCGCAAATAGCGGCTGCAAATCATGGGCGTTAGGGTAAGAGACACGAAGCCGGAAACGAGCACAGCGGAAATGATCACGACGGAGAATTCGTGCAGCAGGCGTCCAAACACGCCGGCCATGAAAAAAACGGGAATAAACACGGCAGCGAGCGAAAGGGTCATCGAAAGAATCGTGAAGCCGATTTCCTTCGAGCCATCCATGGAGGCGTCCAGCGCGTTCTTGCCCATCTCCATGTGCCGCACGATGTTTTCGAGCACGACAATAGCGTCATCGACGACGAAACCGACCGATAACGTCATGGCGAGCAGAGATAAGTTATCGACGGTGTAGCCGAGCAGATACATCACCGCGAAGGTGCCCACGATGGACATGGGCAGGGCCAAGCTGGGAATAATGGTTGCGGAGACGTTGCGGAGGAACAGGAAAATAACCAGGATGACCAGGACCACGGCAAGCAGCAGGGTGAACTTCACATCGTTCACCGAAGCGCGAATGGGGGCGGAGCGGTCGTATTCGATGGAGAGATTAATCGACGGAGGGATCAGCGTATAGAAATGCGGAATGAGCTTGCGGATACGATTGACGATTTCGATCGTATTGGTGCCGGGCTGGCGCTGAACCGCGAGCAGAATGCCCGGAATTCCGTTAATCCAATTGGCTACGTACTGATCTTCCACGCCGTCGTTCACGGAAGCGATCTGGTCGAGACGCACCGGAGCGCCATTGCGGTAGGCAACGATCAGCGGCCGGTACGCGGCGGCATCGGAAAGCTGGCCGTTGGATTCGAGGTTGTAAGCCCGATGAGCGCCGAACAACGTGCCCATGGGCATATTGACGTTGGCATTTTGAATGGCCTGCTCGACTTCGTCGATGCCGATCTGGCGGCTGGCCATGGCGTCTGGATTCAGGCCCACGCGCACGGCGTAAGTAGCCTGGCCGTTTATCGTCACCTGAGCGACGCCCGGAAGCATCGAGATTTGGGTGGCGATCAGGTTTTCCGCGTATTTATCCACTTCGTAGAGCGGCAAGGTGGGTGAGGTGACGGCCAGGTCGAAAATCGCTTGATCGGCCGGATTGACCTTTCGAAAAGTCGGAGGGAAAGGCATATTCGGCGGAAGCTGGTTGGCTGCGGCGCCTATAGCGGTTTGCACGTCCACTGCGGCATCGTTGATATTGCGGCTCAGGGCGAACTGAAGGGTAATCCCGGTGTTGCCGAGCGAACTCGTAGAGGTCATCGAATCAAGGCCGGCGATCGTGGTGAACTGCTTTTCGAGCGGCGTGGCGACCGTCGATGCCATCGTTTCCGGGCTGGCGCCAGGAAGGCCGGCGGAGACCTGGATGGTGGGGAAATCGACGTTGGGCAAGTCGCTGACGGCGAGGTCGCGATAGGCCAGAACGCCAAAACCAAGAATGGCCAGCATAACCAAGCTGGTCATGATCCGCCGGTGAATGAAGAGCGCGCTCAGATTCATAGCAATCCAGCCATTCAGAGCGCCTTGGTGACGTAAATCTTCGTACCCGCAACCAGGCTGACTTGCCCGTCGGTCACGACCGTTTCTCCGGCCGACAGCCCGCGCAAGATTTCAACGCTGTTCTCGGTGGCTTGTCCAGTGGTCACCTGCCGCACATCAACCGTCATGTCCGGCTTGACCACGAAAACAAATTTTCCCTGCTGCCCCGTTTGTATGGCGTCAGTTGGAACAACGAGAACGCCGCGCTGTTCACCTAAGCGAAGCACGATATTCGAGTATTGGCCTGGCCAAAGGCGCCGACCCGCATTGGGAAAGGTGCCCATCAGCTCAATGGTACCTGTGGTAGCGTCCACGGTGTTGTTTACGAAGGATAGATAACCGGTTTCCGGCGCTGTGCTATCCGGCGGCGTGGCCTGTACCGGGAGTCGCGCGCGCGCCATCGATTGCTTAATCTGGCCGAGATACTGCTGCGGCACGGAAAAAGTGACATAGAGAGGTGAGACCTGATTAATCACGACGAGCACTGGCGTCCCGTTCGCCGTTACCGTCGCTCCGGGGTAAACCAACTGCGCCCCGGTCACGCCACTAATGGGCGCGTAAATCGAGCAATAGGAAAGCTGTATCTTCGCCGTCTGGATGGCGGCTTGATCAGCTGCAACCGTGGCGCCTGCGGAAGCGGAGGTAGCGTCGTATTGATCGTATTGCTCCTTCGAGACCACTCCGGCTGTAAACAGCTGGTGGTAGCGTTGCAGTTCGACGCGTTCGAGTTCGGCTTGCGCTTCATCTCTGGTAAGGGCGGCCTGCGCTTGAGAAACGGCGGCGACGAACGGGGCATCGTCGAGTTTTACGAGCAGATCCCCCTGCCGGACCAACTGCCCGGGCCGGTAATACACTTCTTTCACAATGCCGGCGGCTTGCGACTGGACGGACACGGTTTTGAACGCCTGTCCAGTGCCAATCGCGTGCAACTCGATTGGAATCGTGCTTAGCGCCACCTGGGCAACGACGACCGGCACGGCCGATGCGCTTTGTGGCCGGGCAATTGCGCCGCTTGCCGCGGACGCTTGCTTAGGTCCTGGGCTGTCGGTGCAGCCCGCGAGACAGAATAGGAATAAGAGCCAAAAGGCCGTTCGCTTCTTCCACCAAGACATAGTTCCCCAAGTCACGCCGGAGTTGATAAATCCATTTAGTTCGACGCAGAGCGCCGCGGTTGCGTTCCGGACGGAAATGCCAGGCAGAGGGCACCCTAGAGCCACCGTAGCGTACCGCAGGTCTTCCACTTTTGACAGGTGTCGTCGCCTGCGACCCGACCCATCAGCGCGGCGAGTGCGCGCTCGCCGCCCTTTCCTGCCCGGGGAAGACGCGCACCTGGCGGCGCTTCGTGAGGAATGCGAAAGCCCATTGCAACACGACGAGGAAACGGTTCGCGAAGCCGATCAGAAAGTAGATGTGCACAGCGGCCCAGAGAATCCAGGCCGAGAATCCTGTGAAGCGGATAAAACGCAGATCAGCAAGGGCGTACGTGCGGCCCACGATCGCGAGATCGCCCTTGTCCCAATACCAGAACGGCGCCGGAGCTGAGTCTCCCGCCAGGCGACGCGATATCACTCGCGCCGCGTACTTTCCCTCTTGAATCGCAGGTTGTGCGACACCGGGCATAACCATCGGCTGCTTCGACTTGAGGCCGATTAGATTTCGCGATTCCGCAACTACATGCGCTGTGTCGCCGACGGCGAAAATCTCGGGATGGCCAGGAACGGACAAGTCAGGATTGACGACGATTTTCCCCGACTTGTCCATGGGCGCACCCAACCATCGTCCCGCCGGCGACGCTAGCACACCCGCACCCCACAGCACCGTGCAAGCGCGCACGCGGACGCCATTGGCCACGATCCCGTCGGCATCAACAGCAGTGACGCGAGTGTTTGTATGCACCTTCACTCCCAAGCGCTCGAGGTGGCGCTGCGCTTTGGCTGAAAGGACTTCAGGGAATGTGGGCAGCACACGCGGCGCAGCTTCATAAAGCAAAATTTGCGCCGAGCGCGGATCGATATGTCGAAAATCGTGGGCCAGCGCCATCCGCGACATTTCCGCCAGCGTGCTGGCCATTTCGACCCCAACTGTTCCCGCGCCGACGAGCACAAATGTGAGGAAGTGCTTAATTCCTTCGGCGCCGGTCCGTTCGAGGGCCGCCATTTCCTCGGCTCGCTCGAACGCGGTGAGGACCTTGCCGCGAATCAGATCGGCGTCGTCGAGTGACTCGAGGCCGGGCGCCACGTGCCGCCATTCGTCGTGTCCGAAGTAGTTGTATCGAATTCCGGTGGCGAGTATCAGGAAATCGTAGGACACTTCATGTTGCCTCACGTGAACCAGCCGTTTTTCCGGGTCGATGCCTGTGACCTCATCCTGCAGCACTTCCACATTGCGCTGGCGGCTTAGGATCGAGCGCAGCGGCCCGGCGATCTCGTCGGCGGATAAAAGTCCGGTAGCCACTTGATACAGCATGGGGCGGAACAGATGATAGTTCCGCTTGTCGATCAGCGTCACACTGACGGGAGCTTTGACGAGCGCACGAGTGGCGAACAATCCGCCGAACCCGCCTCCCACGACCACGACGCGAGCAGTTGATGCGCCCACGAAACCTCCAGGCTACTACTCACTTCGAGTATAACGGGCCGGAGGCAGACGAGGCGAGCCCAACGCGACGTGGCCAGCCGAGCCTGACGCGATGCTGCCGACCGGCTCCGCGACCTGGGACTCTTATGCGCGATCCCGAATGGCTATAGGAAGAGAATTTAAGAAGGCTCGTTCGTCAGTGTCGTTCGGCCTTGTCTTTGGCTACCTGGAGGTTCGCCTGATGAATGACGTAGACGCGGATGGAATCCAATTGTTCGTCAGATAATTCTTTGCCGAACATCGGCATGCCTGCCGAGCGCAGCAAACCTCCCTTCACAACCTGTCGGAGCAGCGAACGATCGTAAACCATCGGAGAGTAGCGCAGGTCCGGAACATCACCCGCGCTGATCGCCCAATAACCATGGCAGCGAAGACAACGTCCGTATTGTGCTCTGCCATTCGCGATCTGCGAGGCGCTGGCGGTGTCCGGCGGAGGGTTTAGTCGTGGTTTCGTTGGAGCGGGTACCGCTGGCAGCGAGTACGCACCGTTCAACTTGAAAGCGATGACGCGAGGAAGATTGTTTGGCACGTGGTTCTGCATGCCGATTGGCCCTTTCAAGAGCCCCAGCGATCCTCCCCATCCCACGGTCACGGCCACATACTGCTCTCCCTCAACCTCATAGCTGATGGGAGGCGCGATGATTGCGGTTTGGACTCCAATCGACCAAAGCCGCTTTCCCGTGTCCGCTTGATACGCAGAAAAATCGCCCGTAGACGTTCCTTGGAAAACCAGATTGCCGGCCGTGGCGAGCGTACCGCCGTGCCAAAGGCCTTTCAAATTCGCGTGCCATACTTCCCGTTGTGCAACAGGATCCCAGGCGGCAAGATGCGCGCTGTAATAGGACTTCACCTTTGCGATCACTTGGTCCTGATATTTCCAAGCGGGCTCCGCCGGCGTCTCATTCTTAGCGACGTATTTCTCCGCAATTGGTTCGACTACAAAGATGTTGGGCATTTCCATCACGGGGATGTAAACCAATCCCGTCAGCGGACTGTAGGACATGGCTTGCCAACTATGTCCGCCGAGCGGCCCGGGCATTACGATAAACGGGTGGCCATTTTCAGTTCCGCGGCGCGCGGCGGGATTTTCGATCGGGCGCCCGGTAGTTAGATCAATACCGGTCGCCCAATCGACTTTCGGGAAAAGAGGTTTGGTGGAAATGAGTTTTCCGGTCGCGCGGTCGATCACGTAAACAAAACCGTCCTTGGGCGCATGGATGATTACTTTGCGGACGCGTCCGGCGATTTTGATATCAGCAAGGATTAGTTGGGAGGTGGAGTCGTAGTCCCACACATCATCGGGCACTTCCTGATAGTGCCAGACGTATTGGCCCGTTTCCGGTCGGACGGCCACGATGCTATCGGCGAATAAGCGGTCGTCGTGCAGGTGATGCACGCCCGTGGCCGGGTTTCCGGTGCCGAAATACAAGAGATCGAGTTCGGGATCGTAAGAGATACCATCCCACACCGCACCGCCGCCACCGGCATCTCCGCCCCAAGTCTTAGCGGCCATTTTGAGCGAGGCGCTTTCGGAGGGTTTTGAAGGGTCGCCGGGAACCGTATAGAAGCGCCAGACCAATTTGCCTGTTTCGACGTCGTACGCCGATACAAAACCACGCACGCCCTGGTCGCCACCGCCGGCACCGACAATTACCAAGCCTTTGACGACGCGCGGCGCGCCCGACATGACGTATTGCGCCACCGGCGTACCTTCGGCTGTGTACTCCACGGCGGAGGGAAACGTGAACGAATCCCAAACCGGCTTGCCTGTTCCAGCGTCGAGTGCGATTAAATGTCCGTTCAGCGTGGCGACGTAAACTTTTCCTTTCCAGACGGCGATGCCGCGGTTGATTGGGCCGCAGCAACTGTTCAGGCTCCAGTCCCTGGAAACTTTCGGATCGTAATACCAGAGCTTCCTTCCAGTGCGTGCATCAAGGGCATACACTTCGCTCCAAGCTGTCGACACATACATCACTCCATCGACGACGAGCGGCGTCCCCTCTTGCCCTCGGGATGTATTCAAAACGAATTGCCAGGCGGGTTTCAGCTGCGCAACATTGTTCTCCGTGATTTGCTTCAACGGACTAAAACGCTGCTCGCTGTATGTGCGGCCGTTGCTCGGCCAGTCGGCTGCATCTCTCGTGTCCGCAGTGGACAAGCCCGCTGCTTCGACTGCGGCTGGATGCCTGGGAGCCAGTTCTGATTTGGCTGAAGAATTCTCGCTGCCATAGCCATAGCTGAGACCAAGCCCAGCGAGTAGAGCCACAGCAATCACTGAAGAAATGCGAGATGTTAAGGGCACTTGGTGCGATTCCTTGCCGGGAAGCTTTTTCCCCGGTTCATGAGTGTCATTTCGGATCTTTGAAGTTTGCTCTTCAACGGCAGGGGAGGTTATAACGCGCGGGCCCGCGTCGTCCACAGCTGTGTGATTTCGCGTCTCTAGCGCAACAGCCGCCAAATCGCTAAGATGAAATGCCGCCACTTGCTCTTGCGTGCTGCGAGCGCTGAACAGCGTCGCCTTTCGCGGTCGAAAGCGCTGTGCTAGACTCCCCGCTAGCGGTTGTGCTGCAAAAAATTTCGGCATGAACTGCCGATCGGTGGAACTTCGGGCTCTGTGCAACGATTCCCCGTGAACCCCGCCAGGCCCGGAAGGGAGCAACGGTAGCGGGCCAGCTTCGTGTGCCGCGGAGTACCCGAAGTTCCTCTCATCGCGGCGTACCCGAAGCGCACTGGGCGCGCAGCACGACCGAGCCCATCGCATGAGCTACAAAGTCATCGCGCGCAAATACCGGCCGCAGACGTTCGGCGAAATCGTGGGGCAGCAGCACGTCACCCGCACGCTGGCGAACGCCATCCAGTCGAACCGCGTGGCGCACGCGTACATTTTTTCGGGCGTGCGCGGAGTAGGGAAGACTACCGCCGCGCGCATCCTGGCGAAGGCTCTCAACTGCGCGAAGGGTCCGACCGCCGAGCCGGATGGCACCTGCGATTCCTGCAAAGAAATTGCGAACGGCACCTCGCTGGACGTGCTGGAAATTGACGCGGCGGCGAATCGCGGCATCGATCAGATTCGCGAGCTGCGCGAAATGGTCCGCTACGCGCCGGCCGCGGCCCGCTACAAAGTAGTGATTCTCGACGAAGCGCATCAGTTGACCGACGAAGCATCGAACGCGCTGCTGAAGACGCTCGAAGAGCCGCCCGAGCGCGTGATCTTCATTCTGGCGACGACGCAGCCCGAAGATCTGGCGGATACTATCAAATCGCGCGCGCAGCTTTTTCAGTTTCGGGCGCTGACGTTCCAGGAAATTGCCGGACAGATCGAACGGGTCGCCAACGCAGAACATCTGAAGATCGATTCGGGCGCAGTCGCGGTTCTTGCTCGCGCCGCCGAAGGCAGCGTGCGCGACGGACTGTCGCTGCTCGAACAGGCGATCGCTTTTGGCGGCGACACGATCACCGACGCGCAGGTGCGCGAGCTGCTCGGCGTGGTCGCTGAAAGCGTCCTGGATGATCTGGTGGAAGCGATCACAGCGCAATCATCAGAAAAAGCGCTGGCGCTGGTGCATCGCCTGATTTCCGATGGGCAAAACTTGCAGCATTTCTGCCGCGAAGCGATTCGCCACTTCCGCAACTTGTTGGTCGCGCGTGTTTGTGGGTCGGATTCGGAGTTGATCGCCGCTCCCGCAGAGGAGCGTCCACGCCTGGCGGAGCAATCGGCGCAGTTCAGCGAGGAAGATCTGACGCGCTTCTTCAATATTCTGATGGCCACTGAAGACGACGTGTGGCGCAAGCCCGATCCGCGTCTGCACTTGGAGTTGGGCCTGCTGAAGCTGATCAACGCGCAGCGGCTGGTGCCACTCGAAGAGGCAATCGCCGAGTTGCGTGGCGAAGGTGCGCCCGCGGCGCGCGCGGCAAGTCCCGGACGGCATGCAGGCGCCACTGCAGCGCCCGCAACACCGCCTGGGCCGCCTGCCTCGAACGTTGCGGCGTCGCCGCCCTTTCGCGCTACCCCTGCTCCAGCCACTCCTGCGCAATCGGCGTCCACATCGGGCGCAGCGGTGCGCATGGCGCCTGAAACGGAAGCGCCATCACCACAGGCGAATGCAGACGTAAGCGCAACGGTGTCGGCGACGCACGGCGCGCGCGTAGCAGCGGTTCAGCCATTCGCGAGGACATCAGCCTCCGCCGAGAGTGAGCCGCACGCGCCGAATCCGCGTTCACCACAATCTGCAATGGATACGCGCGCAGCGGAACGTCCAGTTCCCGCAGCGCCTCCTCGCGTGGTGGCGCGCTCGGCGGAAGACGCAGCCGGAGGACTTGCGTCCGCGCAGGTGGATGCGATCAAATCCGCGCTGCAAGGTCAGAAATTTCTGTGGTCGATGGTTGAGCACGCTTCGCGCTGGGAAATCGACACGAGCGAGCTGCGATTGTTTTTCCCGACGGAGAGCCGCGCTCTCGCGGAAATGTTGCAGGCGCGCGACCCAATGGAACGATTGCGCACAGTGCTGAATCAAGTGGTCGGCCAGCCTCTTCGCGTCTGTGTTAAGATTGAGTCTGGCCGGGTGGGTACGGCTCGCAGCGCCGAGCTTCGCGCTCGATTCGAGGAAGATCCGATCGTTCGAGCGATGCTTCAGAAGTTCGGCGGACGCATTTCC
>JASHWB010000006.1 GCA_030044295.1 Candidatus Acidiferrales bacterium | reverse complement strand
GAAAGGGAAGCCCGCAAATGAATCGACTTTGCCGGATCATAGCAATCGTCCTTGCCGCTCTACTCTGCGGCTTCGGATTGCAATCTGCCGCCTGCGCGCAAGGTGCCGCAGCCGCACCACCGCCAGCTGCTCCGAACCAGCAATCGAACGGCGCGCCGAACGTTCGTACCGCCGGCACGGAATCAGGGATCGCCGTGTTCGAGCAGAAATGCATGATCTGCCATGGCAATCCGAATGTGCCGCGGGCGCCGCAACCTTCCGTGATCCGGCAGATGTCGGCGGAGCGCATCTACCAGGCGCTCACCACCGGCCTGATGAAGGTACAGGGTTCGTCTCTCACCGAAGATCAGCGCAAGATGCTTGCCACGTTTCTAAGCGGGCGACCTCTTGGAAGTTTGCAGTCCGGCAGCGCGCAGAGTATGCCGAACCAGTGCGACTCGAATCCGCCAATGGCCGCGCCAGATTCCGAGCCGGCGTGGGATGGATGGGGAGTGAGCATCGCCAACACTCGGTTTGAGCCCGCGCAGGACGCCGGGCTGACTCCAGACCAAGTGCCGAACTTGAAAGTGAAGTGGGCTTTTGGTTATCCGGACGGACTGTCTGCCTATAACCAGCCAAGTATCGTCTCCGGGCGCGTGTTTGTTGGCACCGATACCGGCTACATTTACTCTCTCAACGCGCAAACAGGCTGCGTCTATTGGTCCTACCAAGCGGAAGGATACGTGCGCAACACGATCACGGTTCGCGCCGTGAAAGGCCTGGGCGAAACCAAATACGCAGCGTACTTCGGCGACGGCCACGCCATCGCCTACGCTCTCGACGCGCAAACGGGCAAACTCCTGTGGAAGACTAGAGTCGAAGACAATTTCATATCTCGCGTCACGGGCGCCGTCACCGTCTATGACGGAGTGGACTACGTGGCTGTTTCTTCGTCTGAAGAGTTTTCGGCGTCCGCTCTGGATTATCCGTGTTGTACGGCGCGCGGCAGCGTGGTCGCTCTGAATGCCAATACCGGCAAAATCATCTGGAAAACGTATATGGTGAGTACCCCTTTGCCGACGCGCAAAAATTCCGCGGGCGTGCAGCAGTACGCGCCGTCTGGTGCTGACATTTGGAGCGCTCCAACGCTCGACTTGAAGCGCCACGAGGTTTACGTCGGCACCGGAGACGGCCAAAGCAATCCCGTTCCGCCTACTACGGACGGCATCGTGGCGCTCGACATGAAAACGGGCAAAATGCTTTGGCACTATCAGGCGCAGGCGAATGACGCCTTCCTAGGCGGCTGCAACGGTGCCACGCGAACCGACAATTGCCCGGCCGTAAATGGCCCCGACCAGGACATCGGCAACTCGCCCATCCTCCGCGCGCTTCCGGATGGGCATCGTGTCCTCGTTTTTGGCACGAAAAACGGGCGCATTATTGCGCTCGATCCCGATCACAAAGGCAAGAAACTTTGGGAGGTTAAAGTCACGCCTCCGGTGAGGAACCAGAACGCCTTCTACGCGGAGCTGAATGGCATCGTCTGGGGCGGCGCCGCGGATGATCAGCACGTGTACTACGGCCTCCACGCAGGCGGGGTCGTGGCGGTCGAGCTGGCCACCGGGAAAGTGGATTGGTACAACCCGCTTTCCACCGTTGCTGGCCGGATTTCCAATTCTTCAGCCACTTCGCTGATTCCAGGCGTAGTTTTTGTCGCTGGCAGCGACGGAGTGCTTCACGCTCTATCCACGAACGACGGCCACGAGATCTGGTCCTACAACACCAAGCAGAGCTTCGAGACGGTGAATAAGATTCCCGCTCACGGCGGCACGATCGACGCTATCGGGCCCGCGATCGTGAACGGGATGCTGTATATCGGCTCGGGCTATGCTGTGGTGGGTTCCGGGACGGGGAATGTACTGATCGCGTTTTCGGCTGATTAACCGGCTTGTGGCCCAGCGGTGCCCGCGTGCTATACTTAATAGCCCGTCCTTGGACGTTTAGACGTCCAGAGGCCGGCATTTGGGCTGCCAGCAGCTAGATGCAAGCCCGGGAGGTGTTTTTATCGCAGAACGAGGTGGAGTAGGGGGCCTTCGCGTAAACGAGCGCATTCGCGCCCGTGAGGTCCGCTTAATCGACGATGCAGGGGCGCAGCTCGGCGTCATGTCTCTGTTCGACGCCATGAAAAAAGCGCGCGACGCCGGCTTGGATGTGGTGGAAATCTCGCCCAACGCCGTTCCGCCGGTTTGCAAGCTCGTGGATTATGGAAAGTTCCTTTACGAGCAAAGCAAGAAAGCGCATGAGGCGAAGCGGCACCAGAAAAGCTCTCATATCAAGGAAGTGAAATTCCGGCCTTCGACTGCCGAGCACGATTACCAGGTGCGCAAAAACCAGATCGTGCGGTTTCTGGGAGAAGGTTACAAAGTGAAAGCCATGATTTTTCATCGAGGCCGCGAAATGGCACACCAGGACGTCGGCCGTTCGAAAATGGAGCGCTTGCTGAAGGAAATAGGCGATCACGCGCAGGTCGAGTTCGGGCCGCGCATGGAAGCGAATATCCTACTCGCGCTGCTGGCGCCGAAAAAGGGCGCTGCGGCTACGCCCCCATCGCGTGCGCCGCAGGCTGCCGAAGGCGCAGCCTAAAATTTCTGATCCGAGGAAATTGTGACCAAGAACAAGAAAGCCAAGCTAAAAACGCATCGCGGCGCCGCCAAGCGCTTCAAGATTACTTCCACTGGCAAGGTGTTGCGCTGGCGCTCCGGCAAGCGCCACCTGCTCGGCACCAAAAAGCCGCGGCGCATGCGCAATCTGCTGAACAAAGTTGAAGTGAATCCAGCGGACGCGCCGAACGTACGCCGCGCGCTGCCCTACGGCATCGAGTAAGCTTTAGTTTTTTCGGGATCGTCAGTGGCAGTTCGCTTTTCGGTAGTTGCGCAGCGCGCTATACTGCGTAGGGTTTCCATGCCAGGCAGTGCGTAACGGGTGCCTGCCGGCTTGCCCTGAGCGATTTTGCGAAGGGCCGGATTCGCGAGCTACTTAGCTCGCGTCTTTAGCGTTCATTCGAGACAAACCCGTCCTGCTACCGCGCCTATTCGCGGCCGGCTGGATCTTGTTTGTCTCCCGTTCAATTTGGTGATTTGATCGGCTAGCGCCGTACAGGCGCGCGTCAGGAGAAAAGTGAAATGGCTCGTGTAAAACGCGGCACCAAGCGTCGCGCGCGGCGCAAGAAACTTCTAAAGCACGCCAAGGGATTTTTCCTTACCAAGAGCAAGCTCTACCGCTCGGCTAAGGAGGCGGTGAATCGTTCGCTCCGCTACAGCTATCGCGACCGTCGGACGCGAAAGCGCGATTTCCGCACGCTCTGGATTCAGCGCATCGGCGCCGCGGCTCGCAATAACGGTCTCAGCTACAGCCAGTTAATTCACGGCCTCAAGGTCGGCGGTATCGATCTCGACCGCAAGGTTTTGGCGGATATGGCCGTCAGCGACGCCGAAGGCTTTGCCGCGCTGGTCGCTTCGGCCAAGCAGCACCTCGGCTCCGCGTCCGCCGCGTCTCGGCCCAGCGCGTAGCCCTAAACTTGGATTTTCCCGGGCATGGCGGAAACACCGATCAGCGAGAGGACCCTCGCCGAACTGGGCGATTCGAGCGCGGAAAAAGTCGTCGCGCGCTTTGCGGAGGTACGCCAGCGCTTCGACGAGCAAGCGGTTCGACATTCGAATGCTCGCGATTGGCCGGCTTTCGTTGCGCACTGGACCGGCCGCAAATCCGGAATGCTGACGCAGATCGGTGACAACTGGCTCAAGCCCGCGCCGCCCGAACTGAAAAAAGTCGTCGGGCAGGAATTTCAGAAACTTAAATCGCACGTTGAATCCACGCTGGAAGCCAAGCGCAAGGAAATCGAGTCCTCCGCAGAGCAATCCGCGGCCGCGCGCGACCGCATCGACCTTTCGCTCCCCGGCGTCGAACGCGCCATCGGCACGCGCCACCTGATCCGCCAAACCTATGAAGAACTGGTGCGCATTTTCGTGTCGA
>JASHWB010000068.1 GCA_030044295.1 Candidatus Acidiferrales bacterium | reverse complement strand
CACATTTTTTAGGTGTACGGTGTAGTTGATGCGCAAGAGCATCCACAACCGCACCGAGCCCGACCCAACCGAAGTCATGCCAACTTATTCGGCTGACCTTATGACGGCGCACCCAGTTGGCCTGGTTATTGTGTTCGGTCTGCTTCTCCTGGGCTTGACAGAATTGCCAGAGGCACGTTGGTTCTTCGGAGGTGCTCTTCTTTTGGGCGTTATCTTCGGATTCCTCTCGTGGGCTCGTCACCGATGGGGAATCCAGTCTGGGAAAGATTCGGCCGATAACGCAGGGGCATCTAACGGCCCTCCCCTTCATCTGCGTTAAGAATCAGCTCTCCAAAATATTCAGGAATTTCCGCGGATCATTTTCGAATCCCGGGAAAACCGAACTTAAACCATCGTTGCCCAGATGCTTCGTGACGATTTCCCCTAGCACGCTCCGAAAATCCGTCGTCACCGCCAAATCGCGATTCTGGTACAGCTGCTCTTCGCTCATGCCGGGCCAGCGCGCGTACACTTTACCGCCCTTCACGGCGCCGCCCATCACGAACATGCAGTTGGCGTGGCCGTGATCCGTGCCGCCGCTGCCGTTTTCGTGCGCGGTGCGGCCGAATTCAGACATGCTGACGAAAACAATGTCGTCCATTTTGTCGCCCATGTCCTGATGGAACGCGGCCATCCCCTGCCCCAAATCGCGCAGCAGATTGGCGAGCCGGCCTTCGGCGCCGCCTTCGGCAACGTGGTGGTCCCAGCCGCCGCTATCGAGGAAGGCGACTTCAAGGCCCACGTCCGCTTTGAAGAGTTCGGCAATTTCTTGCAGGCTGCGTCCGAAACGGCTCGCGGGATACGTTGCACCGTTTTCAGGCTGATACGAATCCGGATCGATTTTCTTCAGCATGTCGACGGCTTCGAATGTTTCGTGGCCGACTCCGCGCAGCTCGGCGTCAACGGCCTGTGCGTACATCGCTTCGAAGCCGCTCTCGGTGGTTTGCGGCGGGCCGTACATTTTGAATTGCTTTAGATCCGGAATGGCGACGGCCGGCGCTGAGCCTTGCAAGGTGAGCGGCAGATACGGCCCGAAGGCTACGGAGCGAAAGGGCGTTGCGTCCGGTTCCGGCATGGACTGCATGGCGCGATTCAGCCAGCCATCTTCCGTGGACTTCACGCCAGGAGTGCCGGATTCCATGAAATCCTGGGCATCGAAATGGGAGCGCGTGGGATCGGGCGAGCCGACAGCTTGCACGACGGCAAGCTGGCCGCTGTGAAAGAGCGGCTGCAAGGGCTGGAGGCTCGGATGCAAGCCGAAGAAGCCGTCGAGATCGATGGCTGCGTCTGGCGCGCCTGATGCGGCAGTCGGCTGCGGAATGGCGATGGTGGGGCGCAGGCGATAGTATTCGGGCTCAGCGAATGGCACGACGACGTTGAGGCCGTCCACCGCGCCGCGCTGGAAAAGCACGACCATCTTCTTTTTGCCCGGCGTGGCCGCAGTAGCTACGGCGCGTTGCAGGAATGCGGGCATGGCGGCCATCCCGACCATCGCAATGCCGCCGCTTTTCAGAAAATATCGCCGCGAAATGTTCATGGGCTCTCCCGTGCACGTTAGCGCGCAGTAAACAGCGCCCCTACGAGACTACAAAACCTTTCGACCAGGCAAACCGCTTGCTGAATGCGGAGCCTACGGCAATCATCGGTGCTGAAACTCGGGGCTGCCTAAAACCAGCCCGGCGATCAGGCCGTCGCTCACGCGATCCGATTGAGCATCGAGCTTCGCCTGCATGAACTGCGGGTTTTGCAGCCGAGATGCGAGCGTCTTGCGCGTTTGCGAACTCACTTGCCCGTCGAGAAATATGTTCAGCGCGCTATCGAGAGCCGCGTCCGGATTGCTCGCCGCATCTTCGCCAAGCAAGGCGGCCAAATCTACTTGCGTGCCTGGCGCGTGATTTGTCGCGATGGCCAGGGCAAAATTCAGCCGATTGAGCAGCGCGCCGCTGTTGACCCAGGTTTCGGCTTTATCGGAATACCCATTGGGTGGCTGGCAGAGAAACAGCGGCTCGCCCATGCGCGCGGTCCACTGAACGAGCGGCAGAGCGACGTCCACATTGGCGTTCAACGCGCGCGCGGTGCTGGCTACCAACTCGAAAGGCGTTTTTACCTTGGCTCGATACGCTTTGCGCGACCAAAACTCCGGCGAATAAATCATCACGCGGAGAACGCTGCGAATGTCGCCGCCGCTAGCCTCGTATTCCTTCGTCATGCGATCGACGAGCGCAGGTGGCGGATCGTCCGAAACAAAATGGCGCGCGAGCTCGGTCGAAATGTGGCGCGCGGTATGCGGGTCGTTGGCCAGCATTTCGAGAGCTGCGAAGCCGTCCTGCTCTCCGCCGGCATCGATCGTGTGGCCCATCACTGTTTTCGGCCCTTCCGCGTGGAACGCGGGGCGAAAGAGAAACCCGGGGTCGCGTCGCGGAGTTTGGATGGTCCAGCCGGTGAGGCACTTGGCCATTTCGATCACGTCCTGCTGGGTGTAGCCGGCAGTGACGCCGACAGTGTGCAACTCCATTACTTCGCGCCCGTAGTTTTCGTTGACGGCCAGATCGCGCAATTTGCGGCGCGCGGCGGCTTGCGACGCTTGCGCCTGGCTACCATTTTCTGCCCCCGGTTGAGATGCCTGCGGCATCTGCGGAAAGAATCCGGGAAAAATCGCGCGCAGCCTGGCGCGGCGCTCTGCGATTTGCTGCTGCCGCTGCGCGAAAGCGGCAGGATCGGCGCTTAGCCAGTTATCGAGGTAGAAAAGCATGGCTGGGCTCTGGGCGGTGGCCGTCAGCAGGTCTTGAAACTTGCCCATGGTGTTTGGCCGGATCGTGTCGCGGACGTAGGCCGTCAGGAAGTAGCGGTCGAGGCCCTTGGCCGCGTAGACGTTGAAGTGATTGAACCAGAAATCCTCCATCACCGCTTCGAGCTGGCGCTGGCTGTAGACGGCACGCTCGATTTTGGCCATGGAGAGTTCGGCAACAATGCGGTTCGGCCCCTGCAGGCGTGCGAGCATCTGATCGGCGCGGCTCATGCCGTTATCGGCGCCGTCCGTTGACTGGGGCATCGACTGACTCATTGACGGCGGCGTCGATTCCATTGCGGCGCGGCGCTGCTGCGCCAGTTGCTGCTTGTAGTCTTGGACGGTCTCGCCTGCTTGCTTGGCGGCCTGCTTGGGCCGGGGAAATTGCTGGAGCAGTTGCTGCGACGACATTTCGAGCGTGGAATATTTCGCTAGCCGCGCGTCGAGCGCCGAGTCGTCGATGGATTCGGGATTCAACTGCTGGTCGATCCACGTCTCGAGGCCAATCTGCTTGACGTGCTGCACTTCGCCGGGCGTGGGGCCGTAGCCAATCGTGTTGAGCGCGTGGAGGATGGCTTGGTCTTCGGTGAGCTCGGTGATGGGCAGCTCGCCGATCACGTGCCTATCGAGGTGGATGTGCTTCGGTGATGATGTCGCTGCGTTGCGAACCGGGACGGAATTGGGATTTGGCGCGGCGAGCGCGCGCGCCGCGATGAAGAAGCAGCCCGCTACGGCGGCGGACGCGAGCGCGGCCAACGCGGCTCTGTGGCGAGTTCGCTGAACGATCCGCATGGAGCTAGCTGTTTTTGTGCAGGGCTGCGCTCGTTGGGCAGGTTTCATGGCTATCCCAGATTAACCCGGCCCCTGGCGAAAAGTTGCGCCGCTTGCAACGTTCACGACGTGTTGAATAGCATCGCAACGCTGCCAGGGCAAATGAAACATTTCCGGGACAAATCGCGTATCTTCTGATGACGCACCCCAGCACGAATTGTCCTGCGGTTGAGAGAGCGCGGAAATCCGGCGCTGGGATCCGGATATACGAGAGAGGTGAGTATGGCAGACGGCGGCTTTCCACGGCGGCGGCATTCGCTTGCCGGTCCGGTAATTTTGATCGCGCTAGGGCTGATTTTTCTGGCCTGGAATTTCAAGCCCGGCGCCGATCCCTGGTGGATCATTTGGCACTACTGGCCGCTGATTCTGATTTTCGTCGGCATCGGCAAGATTTGGGACAGCTATTGGGAACGGCAGCATCCGGAGGCCAGCGCGATAACGGGAGTGTCGGTGGCTTGGGTCCTGCTGCTGGTTCTGTTCGTGGTCGCTTTGTGGCATGGGGGGACGTACGCGAACGGTTCGCGAAGCTGGTGGTGGAATGGCAACGGACAGTGGGGCCGCGACTTCGGCCGCGACTGGGGACGCGACGCGAGCAGAAACGCTCAGCACCTCACGAAGGCGGTCAATTTACAGGGCGCGAAGTCGGTGAGCGTTCACGTGCAAATGCCGGCCGGGCAGTTGCGGCTCGACGGCGGCGCGAGCCAATTGCTCAGCGCCGATTTCCATTATGACGGTTGGCAGGGCGATCCGCAGGTGAACTACACCGTGACCGACGGGCAGGGCGATCTGCAAATCACGCAGAACGGCAACTCAGCGCATTTCGGGAACAGTTATAACGATTGGCGATTGCAGTTCGGCGGCGCGGAGCCGGTCGACCTGAGCCTGGACATGGGCGCGGGAGAGGCGTGGGTGCGTCCAAGTGCGCTGAACCTTAGCGAGCTCACGATACACATGGGCGCAGGGCAGCTCGATCTCGATCTGACCGGCATCAAGCCAGGCAATCTCCAGGCGGACGTCGAAGGCGGTGCGGGACAGGCGCGGATTCATTTGCCGAAGGACGAGGGAGTGCGTGTGTTCGCGTCCGGAGGAATCGGCGCGGTGAATGGCGACGGCTTAATTCGGCAGGGCGACGCGTACGTTAACTCCGCGTACGGCAAATCGGCGCAGAATATCGAGATGACGGTACACGGGGGCGTCGGCGAAATTGATTTGTTCGACGGCGATTGATTCCGGACGCTCATAGCAGCGCGAGAGGCGATTAGTCCGAGAGCATAGACGCCGCGGCCGCGGCGACCGTGCCGACGTCGCAGCTAGAATAGCGCCTTAGTGACCTGTTCACGGGCGCGTTGGGTTGCGCCCGTGTCAGCCTACCACGACGCGCCACGACTAGTGACTGTCGTGGTCGGATTGACCGTTATCCCAGCCGTGGTTGGAGTGCCATTGCTGCGAGTCGGAATCCCACCATCGGTGCCCGTGATCCCAGCAGTATTCCCTGGCGTCGTTAAGCTCATGACGAGCGCGGTCGGCTTGTGGGCTGTGGTCGCCATGATGGACGACCGCGTCGTGCAGATGATGGGCGGCTTTTTCGGTCCGTTTCTGACATTCGTTGGCGCGGAGCTGCAGCGCACCGAGCAGCATCGCGAAGGCAGCTATTCCCGCCCCTGCGAGCGTGAGTTTCGAGTGCCAGGAATTTGGTCGCTTTTGCATCGTTGAAACCTCCTTGAGATTGTGTCGTTCCCCATCGCCTTTGAGACGGCAGTATCGAGCGTTTGTGACTGGCTCTAGTGGTTGTCGTCGTGGTGATCGTAGTGCCACTGATGCTGGTCCGGATCCCACCAACGGTGCTCCCTATCCCAGCAGGCCTGCTGAGCGTTGCGTATTTCATGTTTCGCGTACTTGGCGGCGTCGCTCTTTGTGCCCTCATGCTCGACGGCTTTGTGCCAGTCGTGCACGGCTTTCTCCGTTTGCTTCTGGCAATCGTCGGCCCGGAGTTGCGGCGCGCCAAGCAGCATCACGAATCCGGTCAATCCCGCAGCCGCCAAAGTGAATTTGGAGTACCAGGAACGTGTTCCGTTTCGCATCGCCCTTATCCTCCTGTGGATTTAGCGGCACGATGCGCTCCGTTCGCGATCCTCGCGCCTATGTGCCTTGGATGCCGCGCAATAGCGGCCGCACCTAGGAATCCGCGTTCGATA
>JASHWB010000005.1 GCA_030044295.1 Candidatus Acidiferrales bacterium | reverse complement strand
GGTCGCTGGCGAGAGTTTTCGTGCCAATCGAACCGGCGTATGAGCTTCGCGAATGCGGTTCGCCAGGTCGT
The DNA here is from genome assembly GCA_030044295.1 of Candidatus Acidiferrales bacterium. Taxonomy (GTDB): domain Bacteria; phylum Acidobacteriota; class Terriglobia; order Acidiferrales; family UBA7541; genus Palsa-295. Next base: position 4,800 of record JASHWB010000005.1, on the reverse strand, counting down.
CGGCTGGGACATTCAGAGCGCGCGATAGCAACTGCGCCACGGTGTCGACATCAGTGATTTCCGCTGGATCGGCGAACACCGAGTCCATTGGCAGGCTGACTGCGAGTTCGCGTCCTTTCGAGTCGTAGATCGTCCCGCGCATGGGGCTGATCTCGAAAACGCGCTCTTGTTGGTGTTCGGCTTTTGCGAGGTACTCGCCGTAGTGGAAAAGCTGCAGGTCACTCAGGCGGACGACAACCGCTGCCATCCAGACCACCGCCAGCACCCATACCACCAGCCAGCGGAGACGCCGATTGCGCTGCTGCATGGAATCCGGCCTGCCCTATCCAGGGCACCTTCCGCTGCGTTCGGCGATGCTCGCGCGGAAGAGCCCCTCACGCGGGCCGCAAAATCGCGCCCACTCGGAACATCCAACTGAAATGAATTCGTTAATCGAGCCGCCAGCCGCGATCAGGGCCGCGGAACCCGCTCCAGCAGGCGCGCATCTGCGAGCATCGCCTCGCTCGGCCCTTCGGCAGGAGCCACCTGTCCCGGCACAGGAACCGTGAGCCCAAGCTGGTTACGCGCGATGGCATCCACGCGCATCGGCGACCGCAGCGTCGCGATTTCCAGATGCAACTGTTCGTTCAGCTCTGCGCTGCGTGCTCGCTGCACGTCCAATTGCTCGGTCCGGTAGCGCGTCTGGATGTACTCGAAGTGCTGCCAAGCGTAGAACAGCAGACACGCGGCCATCGCCGCTCCAACCCCAACTTTGCGCCAAAACTCCTTCAGTTCCGCCGGCGGCGCAAACCTCACGAGCCGCGAATTATCGATGCGCTTTACTGTGTGGTACTCCGTCATGACCAGCTCCCTGCCGGCCGTAAAGGCCTGCTCGCCAGCGCATGCTCTACCGGCGCCAATTTCTCGGCCACGCGCATCTTTGCGCTTCGTGCGCGTGGATTGCTTGCGACTTCCTCCGCCGTGGGCTGGATGACTCGCTTCGTAAGCAGTCGAATGCTTCCCTCGTGCGCCAGGCGCTGAAATGCGCGCTTGACCCGGCGGTCTTCGAGGGAGTGGTAACTGAGGACGATCCATCGCCCTCCGAAATTCAAAGTGGCAGGGGCCCGCGAAAGAAACTGCTCGAGTTCCTCCTCTTCTCGATTCACCGCTATCCGCAGCGCCAGAAACGTTTTTGTCGCGGGATGCAGTTTCTGCCTTCCCCTTGCTTTATGGGCTCCTGCCACAACCGTTGCCAGGTGTTCGGTATCGCGAATGGGACGCGCTCGAACGATGGCCCTGGCGATTCTGCGCGAATCGTGCTCCTCGGCTTTCTGGTAGAGGAGGTCGGCCAGATCTCTTTCCGGCCAGCGATTCACAATTTCTCCCGCCGTCAGCGGCAGATCGGGGTTCATCCGCATATCCAGCGGCGCAGCCCAGCGGAACGAAAATCCACGCGCAGGACTGTCCAGCTCCAGGCTGGATACGCCCAGATCGGCGAGCACTCCGTCATACGGTCCCACGCCAGCAGGTCCCGCCAGCGCGCCGTTCGCCGCCTCCCCGATCCTCGAAAACTCCGTCTGCACGAAGGTCACCTTGCTGCCGTAAGGCTTCAATCTTGCACGTGCGATTTCAATCGCTTGCGAATCGCGATCGAGCACCACCAGCCGCCCGCCACTCAGCCGCCGCGCAATCTCTTCGGCGTGTCCGCCCGTTCCGCCCGTTGCATCCAGATACGTTCCGTCCGGCCGTATGCGGAGCCATTCGATTACTTCCGCCGCCAGCACGGGCGTGTGCCAAACGCTCAAAAGCTAGATGCCCAGGGTGTCCAGTGTCTTTTCGTCTTCCGCCGTCATCGGATTGCGATTCATCTGCTCCAGGAATCGCGCGTGGTTCCAGACTTCCAGATAAGTCAGCTGCCCCTGGACGTCCACTTCGCCCTTCATCTCCGCGGATTCCCTCAGCACGGGCGGAATAAGAATGCGCCCTTGCCCATCCACCTCAACCACTTGTCCGTAGTAGTTCGTTCGCGCCAGAAACTTCTGCTTGGCCCGGTTATGCGACCCGAGTTTCGCGAGCTTGCGCTCGGTCTCCATCCACACTTTCATGGGATAGATCTGTGCACGATCGCCCGTCTCGCTGGTCACGTAGAACTTGTTTCCCGACTTGCGCAATTCGGCCAGAAAGTCCGCGGGAATCTTCACCCGCCCTTTCTCGTCCACCGTTGCCGAATAGTTGCCCCGCAGCATGGAAAATCGTGTTCGACGTGCCGTTTCGCGCGATCAATGGCCCGCCAGCCCGGATCGGAACTTCCTCCACTTTCCTTCACTGCTTACCACTATGTCCCATTTCTTGCCACTTTGGACCCCGATTGTAGGCTGCTTCTATCGCATGTCAAGGGGAATGTTGAAAAATTAGAAATATTTTTTGAATGAGTGCGATGAGCGAAGAGAATTGCCCGCTCCGGCGCATTCTACGAAATTCCACAACTCCTAGCGGCTTGCGCGAATGCTCCTACCATGCCTTGTGGTCAGCTCCAAGTCGCACGCAAACTGTATTGAAACGGTTACGCGCATTCTCTCTGGCCAACGCCCTTCGTGCGTCCCATTTTGCGTGTCTCCGCGCGGTGGAAAGAAGTGGAATGCTTTGATGCGGCCATTCAGCGGTCCGGATTCGAGGTGAGAGATGCGCGACCTATTGCGTCGACGGATTCGTATTTCGTAGTGAATTCAGGCTGCGCAGCATGTCCTGCTCGTCGGGACTGAGGCCCTGCATGAACTTCGGATCGTTCAGCGCCGCTTGCTGCGTTGAGGGGCTCATCCTGCTCAGAATCGCCAAGTGCCGGCGGATCGCCTGGCGGCGGTCCATCGGCAGCGCCTGCCACTTCGGCAAGAGGGTGTCGCGAACATACGCGCGTTGCTGCGGACTCATGCGCTCGAGCGCCTCTTCGGCGCCGCGGGCCGTCTGTTTCTGTTCCGGCGTTAGGCGATTCCAGCGCTGCAAATTTCGACGGATTTGCTCTTGCCGCTGCGGAGGAAGATTACGGAACCGCTCGTTGTTTCGCAGAAACCGTTGCTGTTCGGCGGGAGGCATATCTTGCAGCTTTTCCACCCATTTCGACGGCAGACCTTCCATGCTCCGCACGTTGGGCTTGCCCGCGTTGGGACGCCGCATCCCGTCGCCGCGGCCCTGTGCGACCGGCCTCGCTCGCCAGCGTCCGCCGTATTGGGCCGAGGCAGGCCACGCCGCCAGGCCCAGCAGGAGCACGAGAACCGGCGCGGCCGCGAGGCGCTTCAGTCGCACCTATGCGCCTCCGTTTCCACTATCGCTGCTCGGCCGCTGGTCCTGCGGCTGCGAGTCAGACACAGCCGTGGGGGCCAAATCGGATAGCGCGCTGAGTTTGGTCACCACGTCGTAATCCTCGAGCACGCCCAGATTCTTGATGGCATTGAAATCTTCCTGCTGCGCCGCAACGGTCGCACGTTGCCCCACCGTATTCCCCAGTGGAAGCCTCACAACCAAAATCGTGAGCGCCGCGAGCAGTGCCATCGAGAGCGCCAGCCGAGGCCGCGGCATCAACGAAAAAAAGCGCGATCGCCGTGGCTCCGCCGCAATCCGCTGTCGCAAACGTGCATCGAAACCGAACGACGGTTCGATCGCCGGCGCTTCGTCCAGCACCGTCCAGACCTTGCGCATTTCCGCCAGACGCGCTCGACAAGCCACGCAACCAGCCAAATGTTCCTTCACCTCATGGCGCGCGCGGGCGCTCGCGTGGCCATCGACATACGCGATCAGCTCATTCGAGATTTGTTCGCACTTCATGCTAGCCTTCCTTTGCCCGCCGACTGCGCCGCAGCCTGGGATGCTGATACCAGCGGCGCTAACTGCATCCGCAGAGACTCATAGGCTCGAAAGAGCATCGATTTCAGCGCACTCTCCGAGCATTCTAGAACTTTCGCGATCTCCGCATAGTCCATCTCTTCGTACTTGTGCAGCAAGACCGCTGCGCGCTGCTTTTCTGGCAGCGTCAAGACCGCCCTTCGGATGAATTCCACGCGGTTTTGCTCGATCATGCGTTCGTCGACACGCATCTCGCGCGCCGGCAATTCTCGCGGCAGCGAATTTTCGTCATCCTTCACCGGCGCGTCAATCGACACTTCCATGCGCTGGTGGCGGCTGTCGCGCAGCGAGTTCAGTGCCAGGTTCGTCGCGATGCGAAAAATCCAGGTCGTGAATTTCGCGCTCGGGGTGTACTGCTTCCGCGCGCGGTACACGCGCAGAAACACCTCCTGCGCCAGATCTTCTGCCGTGGCCCGGTCGTGAACCATGCGGCCGAGAAAATTGACCAGAGGCGAGCGATACTTGTGCAGCAAAAGGTCGAAGGACTCCTCGTCCCCGGCCTTTACGTCCAGCATCAATTGGACGTCGGACCTGGCCATAGCCTCCACAGCTTATCTAACACCCGCCGTGCCATAAAGTTGCGCTGGGCTCATTAGCCCCTATTTGCTATGAACTGGACATGCACACCAGGGTTGTCGGACGAGGGATGTACAGTGATTCCATCCTAACATCAGAAGGTAAGTCCTTAAGCTTCTGAGAGTTAAATAGCGGCTAGTGCCCAAACTGTCGAAGGTGGTGGTCCGCATGTAGGTAGCCCCAGCGCAGCCATTCTTTGCGGCTCATTGCTCCGAAGAACGGATGCGCGGTCGCCCGCACCCGGATCCGAATTCCAAAACCGAAACCGGCCCATGATGGCTATCAATCGGCGCGGTCGCGCTCGAAGTCAAGCGGAGGTGTACCGCCCCGGTTCCCTGCTCCACCTCC
>JASHWB010000067.1 GCA_030044295.1 Candidatus Acidiferrales bacterium | reverse complement strand
GATGAGGAATTTGCGTTGAGGTATAGAGATTCAGCTGGCGGTCGGCGCCGTGCCACTCGGCCACCACCCCGCGCGTTTCCATGGCCATCGGGATCAGGCGTTGGCTAGTAATGCGCTGCTTCACCAGCACGTCCGCCGCGGCGAATGCTTTATCCACGTCGCCACCATCCTGGTGAAACGTGAACGCAACGTTATCGGGCCACTCCGGATGGACCGCGGGCGCGCCTGGCGCGAGCGCTTTTTCCGGTTCCGCGACTGCCGGGAGAGCTTCGTAATCGACTTCGATCAGGTCCGCGGCGTCCTGCGCCAAGTAGCGATTTTGCGCCACAACCACCGCGACCGGATGCCCCACGAAGTACACACGATCCACGGCCAGAACATTGTGATGGGGCACGCGCAGGCCTGGGAGCGAAGCGCCGCAGGGCACGCCGCCAACTTTTTGCGTGTCCTCACCGGTAAACACAGCGGTCACGCCGGGCGCTTTCTCCGCCTGCTTCGTATCGATGGACCGGATTTTCGCCGCCGCATGCGGGCTGCGAACGATAGCCGCGTATTGCATGCCCTCCATTTGAATATCGTCCACGTACGTCGCAGTGCCGGTAATCAGGCGGGGGTCTTCGCGCCGCCGCAGTCGTTTTCCGACGAGCTTTTCTCTCCCGATTTCAGCTACCGTGGTCGCCATGTTCGCCTCCTACTTCCCCGCGCGAGCTGCCGCTTTGAGCGCGTTCACGATGTGTTGGTAGCCCGTACAGCGGCAGATATTTCCGGCTAAGCCATGGCGAATTTCCTCTTCGGTTGGATTTGCATGGCGCTCCAAAACCTGCTTCGACGTCATGATCATTCCTGGCGTGCAAAAGCCACATTGCAACCCATGTTCGTCCCAGAAAGCCTGCTGCAGGGGATGGAGTTTGCCGTCGGTGGTAAGGCCTTCGATGGTGGTGATGTTCGCGCCGTCGGCTTGCACCGCGAACATCGTGCAGCTCTTCACCGCTTTCCCATTCACTTCTACGGTGCATGCGCCGCACAAAGAGGTCTCGCAGCCCACGTGAGAGCCGGTCAGTTGCACTACTTCACGAAGATAGTGGATCAACAAAAGCCGCGGCTCTACCTCGTCTGAACGTTTTTTGCCATTAATGGTGCAGGTGACATTCATGACAGCCCCCGAAGAGAATTGCGAGGACACGATACCAGAGTCTGGGCGGATCGGAGAAGGCCTAGCTGGCGAGTGAAGACATGCAGCTCGATTGTGAGCAACAAAAAGCAGATGGGCGGCGAGAAGGCAGTTTACCGGGCGTGCGCCAGCGGTCCGGCGAGTAGCTCTTTGATGTTGTTGGCCTGTGCGTAATTGGGATCGATTTTCAGGGTTTCTTGAAACTCCGTTCGAGCCATCGAAGCTCTGCTTTCCTTCTCGTAGGCGAGCGCCAGATGGTAGTGATAGGTGGGATTACTGGGATCTCCTTTGATAGCCTGCTGAAAAGTGTCGGCTGCGGAGGCGTATGCGCCTTCGTGATAATAGGCCCAGCCGAGCGTATCGGCTGAGTTCGGCAGATTTGGCAGCCCGCGTCGCGCAGTTTGCGCGAGCGAAAGCGCCACATTGACGTCCCCGCCGTGGTCGAGCATCAAGTAGGCGAGATTGTTCGCCGCGATCGCATAGCTTGAGTCGATCTGCAGAGCTTGCTGATACAAGCCCTGCGCTTTTTGCCAATCTCCGCGTGTTTCTAGCAGTTCGCCAAGCCCGACGTAAATGCGTGCGTCTTTAGGGTTGGCTGCCAGAGCCTGTTGGTAGACGTTGATAGCCTTGTCCGTGGAACCGCGAGACACCTCTACGCCTGCGAGCAGAATGAATGCTGCGTCGTCGTGTTTATCGAGCTGGGTCGCTTTTTCAAGCGCTTGCTCGGCCTTGGCGGAATCCTGGCTGCGGAGCTGGAGCTGGCCGAGTAACAGATAGTAGTCGCTGTCGTTAGGAAGGCGGGCGATTTGATCCTGAACGCGGCGCAGAGCTTGGGGCAACTGCTGACGTTCCAGATCTATGGTAACGAGCGCGTCGAGCGCATCGGCCGCAGCCGGGTTGAGCGCCAACGCTTTCTCGTACAGCGCCTCCGCCTCGGGATACTGCTTTTGTTGGGCTTTCAAGTCTCCCATGCGAGCGTAGGGACCAGCATCCAGAGGTGCAACTTCCATAGCTTTCTTCAAGTCGGATTCGGCACCGGCCGCATCACCCTTCCCCACAAGCGCCCTCGCATGGAACAGGTAGCCTTCGGAAGAATGCGGTTCGAGCTCAATCAACCGTTCGCTACTGTCCTTCAAGAGTTCGTAGTTGCCATTTCGCGCGGCGAGAGTGGAGAGGGCTCGTTCCGGTTCTACCATTGCTGGATTCAGGCGAGCGGCTTGTGACCATTCGATCTGTGCTTGGCCTGTGCTGGAGTCCTCAGCGTAAGCAACGCCAAGCTGATAATGCGCGAACGCGTTATCTGGGGCGTTTTTCACTACAGACTCGAGGAGTGGCACCGCTTGCGCGGCCTTGCCTTGGCGCGTGAGGATCTCGCCGCGAAGCACCTGCGCATTTATGTTCGCGGGCGAAGCTTTCAAGAGCGCATCATCAACCTTTGAAGCGTGGTCGATTTGATTTTGCTGGAGCAGAATCTGTATGTAGGTCGTCGTAACGGAATCGTCCTTCGGATGCTCCGCGTGAAGCGAGGCAAATTCAGCCCCGGCTTTATCCACGTTTCCTTGGACTAGGTAAAAGTCTCCGAGCATGCGATATCCAGCCGGATTGTTGGGGAGGACCTGCTTCGCGTCTCGCAAGACTTGCTCAGCTTTGCTGGGATCTCCTTCTGCAACATAGAGGCCCGCCAGCTCTGCGCGAGGCATTGGATCGTCGGGCGCCAGCGAGACGGCCGACTCAAACTGCTTTTCGGCATAGGTCCAGTTCTTTTGGCTTACTTCAAAACGCCCATACGCCATGGCTATGGGCGCCGACTTCGGAGCAAGCTGCCGGGCCTTCTCGAAGTTTTGCTTCGCTCCGGCCGGATCATTATTCTTTTCGTAGAAGCTTGCGAGCTCCGCGTAAGAAGCCGCGCGGCTCGGATCCATTTCAATAGCTTGTTTTGCTTCGCCAATCGCTTTCGCCAGATCGCCCGCTCCCGCGTCCGCTGTCGCGAGGATCATTTCTGCCTCGGCATTGCGAGGCTGCGCGTTTAGCACAGTCTGCGCGTGGCTGCGAGCATCAGGAAAACGATGGCCGCTCACGAGAAGAGTGGCCAGTTCGAGTTGAGCTTTGGAGTGGGCAGGTTCTATCTCGACCGTGCGCGACAGCTCTTGATATGCTCCTCTCAGGTTTCCCTGCTTGATATAACATTGCGCCAATTCGTAATGCGCTGCCGCGAATTGAGGGTCGACCTGAATTGCGTTAAGGAACTCGATAACCGCCGACGGATACTTCCCGCGCTGCATGTATGCGTCGCCACTCTCGAGATAATGCTTCTTGCGGACTGCAGGATTTGCTGAGCAGCCCGCTGACAACAGGACGATCACCGAAGTGCAGACCGCAAAGAGAGTACAGGCCGCTCGGAAGGGGTATCTCCGAGTGTTTTGCAATGGCTCGCTCATGAATCCTCAAAAATTTCGGCGAAAATCCTTTTAGGCCGTAGCATCTCCAGCAATCCCGTGTCCTTGCGAATCGTGCATTGACAGTCTGACCCAGTTCCAGCAGGAAAGTCCCAAATATCAGCAGGTTGCAGGCCCGGCTGTATTTGCCTCTATGCTCGCCTCCAGTGCTACCCCGATAGAACCCAGCAGGCGGACGGTAGGAGTTGGGAACAAAGGGAAAAAGTTTTGCCCAATGGTGGAAGCCAAGAGGGTTACGAAGGCCCCCGCTAAAGAGGCCGAACGTACTAGGATTTGCTGAAAACAGTGCGTTTATAGGGGCTAGAGGCAAACTAACACTAGGATCCCGATGGCAATCGCTTTGCACTTCGGGAGCTCTAGGCGTGCATGCATGTGTTCCGGGCGTGGGAAGCAGGGGAAGGCCAAAGCTAATGGGAATCCGTAGATGACTACCAGTTCAGCTCGGTTAATGCCAGTCGGAAGCGGCACTTGGGTGGTGCCGGTTAGCCAGTCGATGAAGGCCATCGAAAAGATAGTCGCCGAAATCGCCCGCACCGACATTCCGATTCTGCTGATGGGCGAAAGCGGTGCGGGGAAAGAGGTGCTGGCCAGGCGAATTCATGGGCTCTCCGAAAACTGTGACAGCCCGCTGGCCAAAATCACTTGCGCGTCAACGGATGTCGACAAACTCATGGCACAACTAGCGGGGCACTTGCGGACTGCGGCGGACCGAAAGCCGGCACAGGGGACCCTTCTGTTTGATGAGGTATCCGATCTAGATTCGGCTTGTCAGGCTCGGCTTTTGCACGTGCTCCCAGACGGGGACTCGATTCCAGCACTGGGCACAATTTCGTCGCGTGTGATTTCCTCGACGACGCGGGAACTAGAAGAAGAGGTCCGGGCTGGGCGTTTTCGGAGCGAGCTGTACTACCGAATTAACGGCGTTTGCCTCCGCTTGCCTCCTCTTCGTGATCGCAGCGAAGACATTCCGGCCCTCGTTGAATTCCTGCTGGCGAAGCATGCATCTCAGCTGGGCCGGAGACAGCCAACTCTCCGCCAGGAGTCGCTCACGACGCTTATGGGTTACGTGTGGCCCGGGAACATACGTGAACTCGAGAACGTGCTGAGAAAAATCGTAGTGCTGGGTGACGAACAGCTGGTGCTTTCCGAACTGCAGTTGGCGCCGCTACCGCAGAAGCCGGAGGCGTTGACCGCCCGGACATACTCTCTTAAAGCGGCGGCCAGGGCGGCCTCGCGAGAGGCCGAACGGGAGCTCATCATGGAAGCGCTCGCGCGCACGCGCTGGAATCGAAAGCGAGCCGCGCGCGAGTTGCAGATCAGCTATAAGTCGCTGCTCTACAAGCTGAAGCAAATTGGTGTCGAGGAAAACGAAGCAAATTGAGCGGGAGAAGGGAAATGCGACAGTTGAAATGGATTTTAGTTTTGGTGCTATTCGCTGGCGTTGCGGCGGTACGCGCTCAGTCCCCAGCGAACACGTCCAGTGACACCAGCGAAAGCGGAACACAGGCTCCAAGCGTACACAAATCCGCGACGCAGGACCCGAGCTACGTAATCGGGCCCCAAGACATGCTGGATGTTGACGTATGGAAAGAAAAGGAGTTGACGCGCGCGGTGGAGGTTCGACCCGACGGGAGGATTTCACTACCACTCCTTAACGACGTTCAGGCGGCCGGCCTGACTCCGATGCAGCTGGCCGCAAACATCACCGACGGGCTGAAGAAATTTATCACCGATCCGCAGGTCACCGTAATGGTGACGCAAATTAACAGCCAGCGAGTTTACATCCTCGGCGAAGTGACAAAACCGGGAGCGTATCCACTGCTCCCCGGAATGAACGTGTTGCAAGCGCTTTCCAGTGCAGGCGGATTCACAATGTTCGCGAATACGAAGAAGATTTACGTTCTTCGTCAGCAAGACGGAAAGCAGAAGAAGTTCTCGTTCGACTATAAGGACGTGATCTCCGGAAAGCGCACAGACGAAAACATCGCTCTGCGAGCCGGGGATCAGATCATGGTTCCCTGAAATGCGCAAATCCATTACTTCAAATTTCAGCGCTGTTTGGCTGCTGCTCGGGCTGCTAGGCCTCTGGTCCGTCGTGTCTCCCGCGGCCAAAGCGCAGCAATCCGACGGCACGGATACACAGAACCAGCAAAATCAGTCGGCCGAGCCGATCCCGGCCTATCACTCGCCGCTCTCGTCCGATTCGGCGGACCAGGGCGATGACTCCCAAACGATCGCTCCGGACACGAGGCCGCTATCCGGAGCGCAATACATCTCGATGAGCGAAGTCAGCAACCAGCGCAGTTATTGGCAGCCTCGCGTCGACGTTTCCGGTACCGGTGACTCAAACCCAACAGAGAGTGCAACGGGGCCGAGTTGGGGAACATGGACCTCGTTCCTTGCCGGAGTGGACGTGCATCACACGTCCGGAGCTTCCAATTTGCTGCTCACGTACACGGGCGGCGGGATGTATTCGAATCAAAGCAACGTACCTAGTGGCACCGTGCAGGAATTGGGCTTCACCGACAGCTTGTCGTTCCGCCGTTCGACCCTGTCATTTCTCGATCAAATGAGCTATCTGCCGCAGGCGAGTCTTGGGTTCGGCGGGGTTGGCGGCCTGCCCCTGCTGGGAACTGGTTCGACGAGCTTGGGTCCCGGATTCACCACTGGCCAGTCCATCCTCACGGGACAGGGACAAAACCTGGCTAATTCGTCGGTAGTGCAACTCGACACCTTCCTAACCCCGCGCAGTTCGATAACGATGGCGGGCGGCTACTCCTTGCTGCACTTCTACGGAAATAACCTTGTCGATTCTGGCGACGTGATCTTCCAGGGCGGCTACAACTATCAAGTTACGCGCCACGACACGGTGGCTCTCTTCTATGCTTTCAGCGACTTTCGCTATAGCAGCCTGAGTCAATCGATCTATACACATTCAATCGAAGGCTCGTACGGTCGGCGAGTGACCGGCCGCCTTTCTTTCCAAGTAGCGGCTGGCCCCGAGATAGCGACTTTCAGTCAGGGAACCGGAGGTTCTGGTGGTACAGGGAGTGGTTCGGGAGCATCGAACTCTTCAACGCCGCGCGTCTACTGGACGCTTAATTCGGGCCTGAACTACCAGTTTCAGAGGATAGGCACTAGCCTCACCTACTGGCACGGCGTCTCAGCAGGGTCAGGCGTCGAGGCTGGTTCGGTCAGCGATACGGTCACTGGGAGTTTAACCCGTAAAATGTCGCGGACGTTTTCGAGCGGACTATCCGCGGGGTACGCACGAAACTCTGCCCTGCCGGTTTCCGGCAGCTCGCTAACCGCGGGAAATTACGACTACTGGTTTGCGGGCGCAAGCTTCGCCCGCCCATTCACCGAAACAATGGCCTTAACTCTTTCTTATCAGATGCAGTACCAGGCTTCTAGCGCGACGTTTTGCATAGGGACTTCCTGCGGAACGAGTGTCGTGAGGCAACTGATTTCAATAGGTTTGAGCTGGCATCAACACCCGCTGCTGTTTTAGCGAATTCAACCGATGATCCGAATCACGTTCGACACGAAGGTTCAAGTGAGGGTGAAATGACGCGGCGGGAACTCACTCCGGCAGATTACATCGCTATGCTCCGGCGACGCTGGGTCTTAATTGTGGCGCTGACACTAGTCGGTCCGCCGCTGGCCTACGGCGTGGCGCGCATTCTGCCAGCAAAATATAAGTCGCAAACATTGGTGCTCGTGCAGCCGCCGACGATTTCTCCGAAAATTGTCGAGCCCGTGGATACAGTTGACATTGGACAGCGACTGGCCAGCCTCCAGCAGCAGATTCTAAGCCGCACACGGCTCGAGCCGATCATTCGGCAGCTCGGGCTTTTCCCGAACGACATCGGTCACGCGTCGATGGATGATTTGGTGGTGAAACTGCAGAAAGATATTGAGGTTACCCCGGTACAGGCGATGGCCGAAACCAGTAGCGGGCTGCCTGGATTTTTCGTGAACGTCACCATGGACGATCCGCATACGGCACAAGCAGTATGTACCGCGGTGACTTCGATGTTCATCGAGGAAAGCTTAAAGGTTCAGAATCAGCGGTCCGCGCAGACGACGGATTTTCTTTCGCAGCAGCTGAGTGACGCCAAGACGGCTCTCGACGCACAGGACGCCAAGTTAGCGGCGTTCAAACTGCGTTACATCGGTTCGCTGCCGGATGACGAGCAGACGAACCTGAATCTGCTTACGAGCTTGAGCAGCCAACTGGAAGCGGCGACGCAGGGTCTCGCGCGGGCTGAGCAAGACAAGAATTTTGCACAGACGATGTTGAACCAGCAGTTGGCGGCTTGGCAGGCCGCGCAGACAAATGGCAGTCCCGACACGCTCCAACAGCAGCTCGCGGCACTGCAAACGAGGCTGGCCGACCTTCAGACGCAGTACACGGACCAGTACCCGGACGTAATCAAGGCCAAGGCGGACATCGCTGCCCTGAAGAAAAGAATTGTGGCCGGGGGAGACGCTGCGCCGGCCACCCCAATACCGAATCATGGAATCGAGCCGCCGCAAATTGCACAATTACGCGCACAAGTGTACGCCGCTGAACAGACGGTCACGCAGAAAACCAAAGAAGAGCAGGCGGTCAAGAAGGAGATCGCCCTGTACCAGAGCCGGGTTCAAGCGAGTCCCGTAGTCGAGGAGCAGTACAAAGAATTGACGCGAGGGTATCAGACGGCGTTGGATGCCTACAATGATCTGCTGAAGAAAAGGGACGCGAGTGTGATGTCGCAGGACCTGACGCAGCAGCAGGAAGGCGAGCAATTCTACTTGCTCGACCCGGCGAACTTACCCAGCTCGCCATCATTCCCGAATCGTCCACTTTTTGCGCTAGGTGGCTTAGCCGGGGGCTTGGGGCTTGGTCTGGGGCTGGCGTTTTTGTTGGAAACCCAAGACACGTCGATCCGGAGCGAGCGCGATGTTGAATTCGTGTTGCACTTGCCCGTACTGGCCATGATTCCAGCCCTTGAACCCGGCACGGGAAAGGTCGAGTTGCCGGTAGTAAACGGGAAACCATCCGCGGGCCCAGCACTAAGCTTGGGCACGAGGCCATAAGGCGAAACAATGTATCAGCGATTTTTCGGGCTTCGAGAAAGCCCGTTCAACGTAAGCCCTGATCCGCGATACCTGTTTCTTACGCAGCAGATACAGGAGGCGCTCGCGGGCTTGATGTACGGAATTCAGAATCGCAAAGGATTCATTCTGCTGACCGGGGAAGTTGGAACCGGCAAGACGACGCTGTTGAACCGGTTGCTCGGATGGCTGCGAGGGCAACGCATGGCGACAGCATACATCTTCAACTCGCGGCTTAGCGTGAACGACCTTTTCGATTTGATGCTCGCTGAATTCGAAATACCATGCGAGTCGCGGGAAAAAAGTCAGATTGTGTTGCGGTTGAATCAGTGGCTTCTCGAACGCTATCGGGCAGGCGAGACGGCTGTTCTGATTATTGACGAAGCGCAGAATCTTTCGCCCGAAGTGCTCGAGGAAATTCGCTTGCTGACCAACCTGGAAACGTCCACTGAGAAACTTCTGCAGATCGTGCTTACAGGTCAGCCGGAACTGGAAGAAAAGCTCAAGGCCCCGCAGGTCCGTCAGCTCCGCCAGAGAATTACGCTCCGCTGCCGGACTGGTCCGTTAACACTGGAGGAAACCTTCGGTTATATCGCCGAGCGATTGCGAATTGCTGGCGCCAATTGCGAACCGATTTTTTCGAAAGAAGCGATCGAGACTGTCCACGCATACTCTTGCGGGATACCCCGTGTAGTGAATCTTCTGTGTGAGCACTCGATGATCAATGCGTACGTCGACAGCATGCGGCCGGTTCCCGCCAGCATCGTGGAGGAAGTCGCGCGGGAGTTTCAGCTGGATGAAATTGCTCCGGTTGCGGGGGCTGGCTTTACGGCAGCGGCACAGGCGGCCAACACACAAGCCTTAATCGAGAATCTCGATGAACTCCTCGGCCGCCTTCGTCAAATGAGCGCCGTGCCGACGCGCGAAAGGAAGCCATGAGCCGCATTCACGACGCTTTGAAAAAAGCCGAGCAGGAACGCGCGGACGTTCAAACTTTGGGGAATACGCTGCCTGTGGAGGTGGAATCCGGCTGGAAAGAGCACGGTGCGGTAACCGCAGCTGTGCAGGAGCCAATGCCGTTGTCGGCTTCCGCATCTTCCCTGCTTTCGCAAAACTATCTCCGATTCGAGGATCTGATGGCTCGGTGTTCTCATCCGCACTGGCAGATCGATCCGAACGTGAACGTCTTCAACGCAGGATCTGGACCACGCGGCGCCGAGCAGTTCCGGACTCTTCGCTCGCGGCTCTACCAGCTGCGTAGCAATCAACCGTTGCGAACTCTCCTAGTCACTAGCGCCGTACCAGCGGAAGGTAAGACGTTCGTAACCAGCAACTTGGCACAAGCGATCGTCCGCCAGCCCGATCGTCGCGTGCTCGTAATAGACGCCGACCTGCGCAGTCCTCGCCTACATCTGCCTTTTGGAGCGCCTCCTTCTCCTGGTCTTTCGGACTACCTGCGCGGGGAACTGGATGAAGCCGCCGCGATTCAGTGCGGAAGCGCGTCGAACCTTTGCCTCATTGCCGGAGGAACGGAAGTCACCAATCCGAGTGAGTTGCTCTCAAACGGGCGCTTCTCGACTCTACTGAACCGAGTCGGTCCGGTTTTCGATTGGATTATCGTGGACTCGCCTCCCTGCCTGCCTGTCGCCGATTCGGCAATTTTGGCTGACCTCTGTGACGCCGTGCTCATGGTGGTCCGGGCGGGAATTACGCCA
>JASHWB010000066.1 GCA_030044295.1 Candidatus Acidiferrales bacterium | reverse complement strand
GGCGGAGGAATGGCAGGCGGGGGATTCGGCGGAGGCGGCGGAGGAGGATTCTAAAGCTGGTTGGCCACTGAGGCGCGAAGGCACAGAGGAAGGTGCCCAGAGATAAAAACTCGCGCAGCCGAGGTGACGCTTGGCGGCTGCGCGAGCAAGTCACACTCTGAAGGGGGGCGCAACAAGCAGCGCCCTACCAGCTATCTCCTACGCCACAACAGAGCTACTGCGGCAGAGCGAAGACGTGGATTGTGGTGCCTGCTGTGATGGCCACGTACTGCTTGCCGTCCTTGCCTTCATAGCTCATGGGGTCGTTGCCGTTGCCACCGAGTTCCGTAACCCAGAGCATCTTGCCGGTCTTGGAATCGTAGGCGCGGAACATTCCGTCGGTGGTAGCGCCGTCGAAGACCAGACCGCCCGCAGTAGCGATTGGTCCGGAGCTGCCGCCGTTACCTGTGTTTTCCTTGTCCGGCGGCAAGCCCTTGGTGATTCCCGCAACATCGGACCATGCGATATCGCCGGTGTTCGCGTTGACGGCGATCAGCTTGCCCCACGGTGGTTTCTGGCAGGGCCAGTTGCCGATCACTTTGCCGTCGGCATCCTTCGCGGGCGCGCTGAAGCCGGCGTACGGGCCGGGTCCGTTGATGCTGGCGCGGTCGTAGACCTGCGTGGAACCTTCCGTGCCGCGGCCGTAATTCAAGCCGGGCTTTTTCTTTTCGATCCAGCCCATCAGGGACATGTCGTGGGTGTGAACGAAGACATATCCGTCGGTCGGATCGACCGCAACGCCGCCCCAGTTGGATCCACCAGTGCCGCCGGGGAACTGAATGGTGCTTTTGGGCGGTGTGCCGTCCTCGTGGTATAGCCACCCTGTGTATGGACCAGCGTTGTAGAAGCCACCGGCCTTTTCCTCGAGTTCGCGGCACGCTTGGGCGTGTTCGGGTGTGGTGTCGTCGGCCGTGACGATATCCGAAGGCTTGTAGCTGTCGCGCGCGAGCACGGGAGGCTTCAACGGGAACGGTTGCGTCGGCGAATACCACTCACCCGGCACATCGCCTTTGGCAACGGGGCGTTCCTCGACTCCAAAGACAGGTTTGCCGTTGTCGCGATCCAGGATAAACAGCCAAGCTGCTTTGGACATGGCAACGGTAACGGGAACGGTCTTTCCATCACGCTTGATATCGAAGACAGCAGGCGCGGTTGGCAAATCCTGGTCCCACAGATCATGATGAATGGCTTGAAAATACCATTTCAGCTTTCCGGTTTTGGCATCAACGGCGACAACTGAATTGCCGAAGAGATCATTTCCCGGCCGATCGCCGCCATAGTAATTGGGTGAAGGGCCGCCGATGGGCATGTAAAGGAGATCTTTCTTCGGATCGACGGTCATGTACCAGCTCCAGACGTTTGTGCCGGAGCGGTCTTTCCAGCCATCGTTCAGCCAGGTGTCGTGGCCGACTTCGCCTGGCCGCGCGACGGTGTGGAACGTCCACACGATTTTGCCGGTGCGGACATCGAGAGCGCGAGAGTCACCCGGAGGTCCTTGCGGGAGTTCGCCAACGCTGGCGCCGAGATACATCATGTCCTTAAAGACGGTGGGAACGCCAGAATAGCCGACGTCGAGCGTAACGACGCCGTTGGTGCCGAAGCTGGGCACAAGCTGGCCGCTGGCGGCGTCAAGCTCAACGACTTTGCGACCGAACGTGGTGAAAATGATTCGCGCCGGGTCTTTTTTATCGCCGGGCCAATACGCGACGCCGCGTGTGGAGGCCTGGTCGTGATTGATCGCGTAGCTCCAAATCTCCTTGCCAGTGACAGCGTCGATGGCCACGATGCGCGTGCCGGCAGGCGCGTACATGACTCCCTTCACGACGATGGGCGTAACTTCCAGAAGCCCTCGCGGAGCCAATTGGTACGTCCAAGCTTCTTTGAGCTGGGTCACGTTGCCGGTATTGATCTGCGAAAGCTGCGAATAACCGATTCCTTCCACGTCGCCGCGGTAATACGGCCAATCGCCGGCGCTATATTGCGCGCGACTAGCGGGCGCCGCAGCGAGCAGCACGCAAGCGAAGCCTGCGGCGAGAACTGCGAACCATCGAAAGCGCATGTATGTAAATCCTCCCCCTGTCTAAGACCCGCGCCGTCACCCCGCGGTTACATGCAATACCACGCTGGAATGCGTCGAAATTGCCGCACGCATACTAACGCAGTAACCCGAGGGATGGAATCATCAAATGCGCGCGGCAGCCGGGTCGTACGAATCGGTGCGACGGCGATTCCTATAACAGCTTTCACTTTCGCGACCGAGCGACGTTCGCGATCGAGTTGATATGGAGGGAAAGTTCGCCTGCAGCCCATAAAGGGCGGCGATACATCAGGAGGCTCGCATACGCGGCGATTCAGAAGAGCTTGTCGGAATCGAGGAGGATGGTGACTGGCCCGTCGTTGGTGAGATCGAGAGACATGTGCGCTTGGAACACGCCCGTTTCCACCGGGACGCCGAGCGCTCTGGCAGATTCGACGAATTTTTCGTAGAGAGATTTTCCCAGGTCCGGGGGCGCGGCTTGAATAAAGCTGGGGCGGCGCTGGCCGCGCGCGTCTCCGTAAAGAGTGAATTGCGAAACAGCGAGCAGAGCGCCGTGCACGTCGAGCAGCGAAAGATTCATTTTTCCCTGATCGTCATCGAAGATGCGCAAGCGAAGGACTTTTTCCGCAATGGATACCGCCATTTCGGCGGTATCGCCGCGGCCGACGGCGATTAGCGCGACGAGGCCTTTGCCGATTTCGCCTGTGACGCGGCCGTCCACCAGCACGCGCGCCTTGCTAACACGCTGAAGCACGGCTCGCACTGATTGATCTGCTCCTAAGCTCGATTCCGATTACGATTCCGCGCAAGGTCTCCGCGGGCGTTTGATTGTAGCGCGGGCGAGGCCGAATCCGTTGACGCGCGGGATGCACATCCCCAGAATGGATAGCCAAATATGAGCGATCCTTCCTCTCCCACTGCGTCGAAAGGTTGGCTGAACCGCGAGGTGGTAGGAATCGGTTTGGCGAGCCTCTTTTCGGATTGGGGACACGAAACGGCGACGGCCATATTGCCGGCATTTTTGACGATGCTCGGCGCGCCGGCCGTTGCGCTGGGCATCATCGAGGGCGTTGCGGACGGGCTATCGAGCTTCGCGAAGCTGGTGGGCGGATGGATTGCAGACCGTCCGGAACGCAGAAAACCAACCGGAATCGCCGGCTACGCGACTACGGCGATAACCACTTTTGCGTATTCGTTCGCACAAAGCTGGCCGATGATTTTGGTTTTGCGCGGCGTGGGCTGGATCGGGCGCGGAAGCCGCGGGCCATCACGGGATTCGCTGCTGGCGGATTCGGTGGAGGCGAGCCACACCGGGCGCGCCTTTGGATTCGAGCGCGCGATGGACTCGCTGGGCGCCGTCTTTGGTCCTCTTTCGGCGCTGGGCTTGATGGGTACTTTCGGCGCGCGTGGCGTGCTGCAATGGACTTTACTGCCAGGGCTCGCCGCCGCGGCATGCTTTGCGTTCATGGCGCCCGCCGGAAAACGGTTTGAAGGCCAGCATGCGCCGAGCGTTCGCGCAAGCTTTAGCCAGCTTCCCAAAACTTTTTGGCATTTTCTGGCGGGCGTATTCGTGCATGGAGTGGGAGATTTTGCGCCCACGCTGCTGATCTTGCGAGCCACGCAGATTCTGGCGCCGCGATTCGGCATGGGCATGGCGACAACGATCGCGATTGCTCTGTACACGTTTCACAACGTCGTTAATTCGGCGGCATCGTATCCGGCAGGCGCGCTCGGCGACAAACTAGGGAAGCGAGGACTGCTGGCTGTGGGATACCTGATCGCGGCGGCCGCGTATGCAGGTTTTATTTTTGAGCGTCCAACGTTGCCGGCGTTGGCGGTGTTGTTCGCGCTGGCGGGAGTTCACGGTGGGTTCCAGGAGTCGCTCGAAAAATCCGTGGCTGCGGAGGTGCTGCCGCGCGCGAACCGAGGCTCCGGATTCGGAGTGCTGGCGGCGACGAATGGCCTGGGCGACGTGGTATCGAGCGTGGTAGTGGGAGCGTTGTGGTCAGCGGTGAGTCCTGCAGCGGGATTTGCTTACGCCGCGTTCTTTACGGCGCTCGGAGCGGTTTTGGTTTTGTGGCTGCGCGGGAACGGGCGAAATGCGCCGGACTCCGGCCCCGCTAGAGCGTGAGCTCCGTGCCGCTATCCTGATTAATGCGCTGGGTGGCCACGTCGTCGAGTTCGCTTGCCGCGATGGTGTGGCGGCTACCGTCACGGGTTATGTAGATGACGGAGTTGCTGGAGCGCGTGAAGGCGATGACCTGGATTTTGTGGCCATTCCGGAGGACAAGGATGAAATTGCCGACGTCTGGGATTGGCTGAGCAGGCTGCGGAGCAGCGGCCGTTTCTTCAGTCGTTTTTTGCGCTGCCTGCTGCAGGACGATTACTTCCGGCTGCTGAGGCTGTTCAGTCTGCTCATTCGCGGCGGTCTCCGCTGGTACGACGTATTCACCTCCGCCACCGAGTAGGTAGTAGGCGGAGGCGCCGAAGCCACTGGTTGAGCGGGCCACTCGTTCAGCGACGGCAAGGCGTTCTTCCGTCTGCGGATCGATTATGGCTTGGAGCGCCAGATCCTTATCGATGCCAGCCAGGTACGAGTAATCGAAGCCGAGACCGGGGACGGGATCGAGCAGTTGCTGAATGGTTTCGCCGGAGCCACCGTAAAATCCGTTGTCGAAATTGAATCCGTTGCCGAAGTTGAGACTGCCGTTCGCGGGAGGGATAAACGGTGCGGTCGCGCCGTGTATAGCCGGACCCGCAGCGGCGACCACAACGCGCGGCCGCGCCACCGGCGCGACGTGTGTAGCAACGGGGCGTGCCGAGCGCGTGGAGACGGCCGCGACTGGACGCGCGGTCATCGGCGCCGTGCGCATCTGCGCGCTCGCGAGCAACGGAACGGCCAGGGACAATACAACCAGAACAGAAGCGGGCAAGACAATACGGCTGGAAATCTTCATAGGCGGCCTCGCTTATGCCAGCTTAGATGCGTCCGCGAGCGCGACGGGTGCACGTGCAAGCGTGATACGACGGGCGAGAGCACTTGCGATCTGCGGGGCGCGCCGCGCCCGGTCGCGGAATGGGTTTGCTTTGCCAGGTGGACTGGATGTGCTATAAACGACGGTCCTAGGAGCCGGAAGTGGCGGAACTAGAAGCGCTTGGCCGGGTAGCGGAGCCCGAAGCTCAGAAGCCCAGCTTCGATACGGCGATTGGCAGCGGCGAAGAAGTTGCTTCGAACTACTGCCCGCGCTGCTCGGCGCGATTGGCGTCGCGAAGCTGCAAGCTGATTTGTCCGGCGTGCGGCTATTACATGTCGTGTTCGGATTTTTACTGAGGCGCGAACGGGAGCAGCACATTCCCGGGCGGCGAGAATTCAAGAGACCGTACATCGGAAAGTTTTGAGGAGGCGCGAACGTGGCACTGCGAATGACCGACCGGGAAGTGAACGGCGTGAGCGTGATCGACCTTGAAGGGCGCATCGTGCTCGGCGAGGAAAGCAACTCGTTCCGCGAGCGGGTAAAAGGCCTGCTGGCGGCGGGGAAGAAAAAGATCGTGCTGAATTTGGCGAACGTCAGCTATATCGACAGCGCGGGGTTGGGCACGCTGGTGGCGACGTTCCACAGCGCGCGTTCGCAGGGCGCCACGCTGAAGCTTGCCAACCTCGGACAGAAATTCAAGGAAGTGCTGCAGGTGACCAAGCTGATGACCGTCTTCGACACGTATGAGAACGAAGCGGCGGCTGTGCAGAGCTTCGGGAAATAACAGAGGAGTAGAGCGGCAAAACGCAGCGACGCGCTTTGCCGGATGGACGTATCGATGGGTTTGAGGCGCGGCCGGAGGTTTTCGGCCGCGCTTTTGTTTCTTGCTGTGTCGAAGCCGAAGAATACAGCGCCCGTCTGAAGGCGGCCGCTACATGGCCCTTCAGCTGGTCGTGAGTCGTGGACCTCGTGGCGAGATGCCGATAGGAACTAGTTCCTGGCCGCCGCGGCTTCGACTGTGGGCGCGTCCACGCGGCCTTCCAGTCGATATATGGCGATGCCGCTGAGGAGCTTGGGGTAGAAGTCCGTGGATTTCTGTGGCAGAACATCGCTACCCAGTGCGATTTCAGCGACTTGCTGGATGCGCACAGGATTCAGCAGAAGCGCGATTTGCGCTTTTTCGCTATCGACGGCAGCGAGGGCGGTGTCCATCTCGCGCTCGTAGGTGATGTTTTTCTCGGACGCGACCGCTTCGGCAGTAATGCCCAATCCTTTCTCTAGAATCAGGCGGTGGAGCAAGACAACGTCCAGGGTGCGCTGTGCTTCGGTCTGATCCGGCAGTAGCGATTCGAGATCGGCATTGCGGCGGAGCATGAATAGATAGAACGCTTTCGCCCCTTCAGCCGCGGTGGGGTACACGCCAATGCCGCGGCGCCCGTGGTGGCCGGAGAAATCCTTCACGAATTCGGCGTGGGCGGCAGCGCGCGACTCGTCGTTTTCAAACGGATAGGAATACCAGTCGAAATACGGCTGCAAACTTTTTCGGAAGCGCTCGAAATCGAAATTCGCGAGATTCGCGACCAGTCGATGCGTGGGCAGAATAACCAGCCCGGCGGAATGCGCGTTGACGAACGTGGCCATGGCGAATTCGGAGGCGGCAAGCGGATCGATCTGGCCGGCACGCTCGCGGAATTCGTTGCGAAGGTGCAGGGCCGTCTCGTAGCGATGATGGCCATCGGCAATGATGAGCTTTTGCGGGGCCATCGCGTTGCGGATGCGATCGATGAAGGCAGGATCGGAAACGGGCCAGAGGCGATGAACGACGCCGTATTCGTCGGTCATTTCGAGCGGCTTCGCGGCACGGCATACTTCTTCGAGCGAGCGATCGATTTGCAGCGAGGAATCATCGTACAGGAGAAAAAGTTGGCCGGTTTGCGCTCGCGTTTGGCGCAGTAATTCGATGCGATCGGCTTTGGGAGCCGAAAGGGTGCGCTCGTGGCGGAAGACGACGCCGTCGGCGTAATCCTGCAAGCGGACCAGAGCGATAAATCCCATGCGGATGCGGCGGTCCTTCGTGCCTGGAACGAGGAATTCCTGAGAATAAACGTAGATGGATGGCTCGGTATCCTGCACGACGATTTTTTCGGCAATCCATTCGCGAAGCTTGGCCGCCGCGCGCGTATACACGCTGTGTTCCGCGGAATCGGCCGGAGATACGCGACCCTTTTCGATGGCGATCAGATTGTAGGGGCTGGCGGCGTAATAGCGCTCCTGCATCGCAGGCGTGATTTTGTCGTAGGGTTGCGTCAGAACGTCCTGCAGCGCAACGCGATTGGGATCGAAGCGGAACGCGCGAAAGGATTGGATGTCAGCCATCAGAGCCTCGATGCTCGGCCTCGGCGAGGGGCCGGAATGAGAAGATTGGTTGTGCAAGCTCGATATTGTAGCAGCGGATTCCGCCGTGCCAAAAGTGAGTCGTCGAGCAAGAACCCCCGGGCTTCTTTACTGGCGTCACAGGCCTTAGATCGTGGTGGGATGGGACAGCCGGAATTTTTCCTATCTGTAGCCAAACCGATCACCCCAGCGCGAGCGAGAGGAACGCCTAGCAGGAAAGCGAGTCAATCCTCGATTGGCCGCTCCGCGATCCGGCGGCACGATGAATCGCGCGTTCTGGAGGTGGTACAGGCTGGAGCGGGCTGCCACAAAGCCGCGCAATCCAAGGGTGGGATTCGCCGAGTTGGGGCGGACCAAACTGCCCTTTTGATGCAATTTGAAGATGGGTCTCAAACTGATCGCGAAGACGCTCGTGTATGAATATGCGGGTTTGGTGGACAGCCGCGACTCGGATTTCGGATGGGGCGATGGCTGGCAGATTGCCGATCCCGAGATAGTCGCATCACTGTTTCGAGGCGATCCGAGACGCGAACGGAGCTTTCGGCAATTTCTGGACGCGCAGCATAGCGGTCTGATTCTAGTCCGCGGCGGACGGTGGGTCGCTTACGGGTGGTGCTGCAATCCACGAGGGGTCGGGTCCTCCGCACCTACCGCGCTGGACCGGTACGCTGGGAGCGTACTGGATCTTCGGCTGTCACACGCATGAGCGCTTTCGTAGCAGGGGCATTTATAAGCAACTGCTGGCGCGATTCACAACGTTGCTCACACGAAATAGCGCATCGCCCAAAATTTTCATCGATACGCACGCCGGAAACATTCCATCGCGGCGGGCCATCGGGGCATCGGGCTTCCGGCCGTGCGGCGTTTTTTCCACTTACCGGATATGGGCGCCGGTGATGGGAAGCCGGATCGTCGGCGGGCGATGGCGCGTCCGAGAGGCCCATCCAGCTCTGATGAGTGACGTGGCAAATACTTCGTCGGCAGCGCTTTCAGGCGCGGGTCAGGTAAAAATTTGACTCGACAAGGGACAGAGCAAATCGCTCCGGTGAGCTAAGAGGGCCGCCAAAAGTTGGGCGCAGGCCGTGCAAATACGACGCCGATCAGCGCTTTGCCGCGCGAGCGGCGCCCGATGTGGACGACGCGGCATTCCTGCTCGGCCTGATTCAGGGTGTTGGTCAGGAAAAGGC
>JASHWB010000065.1 GCA_030044295.1 Candidatus Acidiferrales bacterium | reverse complement strand
TATTGGTTCGCATCGGCTGCCCCGTGGGTTTTGCCGAACGTATGCCCGCCCGCAATCAGCGCCACCGTCTCTTCGTCGTTCATCGCCATGCGGCGGAACGTTTCGCGAATATCTTTCGCCGCTGCGATTGGGTCCGGTTTGCCGTTCGGCCCTTCCGGGTTCACGTAAATCAAGCCCATCTGCACGGCAGCCAGTGGATTCAGAAGATCGCGTTCGCCGGAGTAGCGCTCGTCCCCCAGCCACTTGCCTTCCGGACCCCAGAAGACCTCCTCTTGCGGCTCCCACACGTCTTCGCGGCCGCCGCCAAAACCGAATGTCTTGAAGCCCATCGACTCCAGAGCCACGTTGCCTGCCAGAATCATCAGGTCGGCCCAGGAAATCTTCCGGCCGTATTTCTGTTTGATTGGCCACAGCAGCCGGCGCGCCTTGTCGAGGTTTACGTTGTCCGGCCAGCTATTCAAAGGCGCAAAGCGCTGCTGCCCGGCCCCCGCGCCGCCTCTGCCGTCGCCGATCCGGTATGTGCCGGCGCTATGCCACGCCATCCGAATAAAGAGCGGCCCATAGTGTCCAAAGTCGGCCGGCCACCAATCCTGCGAGTCGGTCATTAAGGCGTGAAGATCTTTGATTACCGCATTCAAGTCGAGGCTCTTGAACTCAGCGGCGTAGTCGAAATCCTTGCCCATGGGGTCGGCGAGATTTGGCTGTTGGCGGTGGAGAACCTCTAGATTTACCTGGTTCGGCCACCATTCGCGGTTTGTCTGTGCGTGGTTTGCGCCCGGAAACGGGCACTTCGATCCATTCGATTCAGCTGACACGGTTTGTTCCCTCCCTCAGATAATTAGAAATTCTTTTCTAAAAAGATCGCATTCGCTTTCCCACGATTGCGATCGGCGCTATCGGCCCGGCGATGCGCCTCTGAAACTTAGCGGGTAGCGCGCCTCGCGGCGCAAGTCGTGCACAGCCCCCGCAAAATGAGTTCGGACTGGCGAAGAACGCGCTTCCCCAGGGAACGCGACGCGGGTCGCGGCACGTTGAACCACTCGATATCTTCCACATTGCCGCAGCGGTCGCAGATGAAGTGGTGATGCCGCATGCCCGTCGCGTCGAACCGCGCCGCGCGGCCCTCCGCGGCCACTTCACGCACTAGGCCTGCCCGCACCAAATCCCGCAGGTTGTTGTATGTAGTGGCCCTGGAAGAGCGCGGATCGGCGCGATTCACCGCTTCGAAAATTTCCGCCGCCGTAGGATGACCCTGGTGGCTCATTAAGAATGCCATCACGGCGTAGCGCTGCGGCGTACAGCGCAAGCCTCCGCCTTCGAGCGACCGCCTGATGTCGTCCGCATCCATGTGATTTGAATATATCTAACTTAAGATTCTGTCAAGATGTTGATTCGCAGACGGGCTGGGAGAAAACGTCGCTGACTACTGAAACCGCCACCGAAAATGATCCTCGGATCTGGCCTTGCGAATCAGTGAAAGATCGAAGCGCGCCGTGATCAGGCTGGCGGACTCGTCGGCCATTGCGATCACCGCACCGGTAGGGTCAACCGCGAACGAATGGCCGTCGGCCCTCGGCGTAGGATAGTTCGAAACCGCAATGCCCATCACCATCTCAAATGCTCGCCCGCGCGTTTGTGCAACTCGAACATCACTCGACACTTCGCGATCCGAAACCAAGCGGCAGCAATTGGGAACAAAAGCGATCTCAGCGCCTCCACTCGAAAGCGCCCTTGCCGCCTCCGGGTACTCACGATCCATGCAAATCATAAGACCAACCTTGACGGTTCCGCTCGCGATTTCGATTTCCGCGACGCCAAACCCCTTGCCGCGCTCGCATGCCGAATCGGGGCTCTGGCTATCGAAGTCGCAGATATGCACCTTGCGATGGTGCAGAATCGTGCGGCCGCTGGGCCCGATCAGTACCGCTGCGTTGAATGGCTTTGGATCGGCGGCTTCCAAAAAAGTGGCGACCACGTGTATGTCGTTCGTCTGCGCCGCCTGTCTGAACTGTTTTAAGTAGGCACTGTCCAGGCCGCAAGCTTCGCTCCGCCAGCGTTCCAGTGCGGCCAAATCCTTTGTGTCAAAACTCGCGTAGCCATTGGAATACATCTCGGGAAAGACGACGACGTCTGCCCCTACATTCTTGGCCTCTCTAACCGTGAGGCCCGGATCGCGATCGCTCAGGTATTGGGCCAGTGCAACGACCAGCGTCCCCATCGGGATATTCTGATTCGCGGCAGGTCGAAACGCAATCGCCCGCGGCTTATCACATCTCGAGGTTACTCTCACTACGTGGATGTCCCTCGATGCCCGTGTAGAACGTTCCTGTTGCTTTCGATGCCGGCGCGGCGCGCGTTAGTGCCATCATAAGAAAAGCGAAAGACGGCAGCGGGGGAACGCACGAAGTGAGTTCATCGAAAAAAATGGGATGGCGGCACTCGTTTTCAGCCTATAGCGACCGGCGAGTGCTGTTGATCCTCCTGCTCGGGTTTTCCAGCGGTCTGCCGTACCTGCTGACTTTCACCACCCTTTCGGCGTGGCTGGCAACCGACGGGGTGAAGCGTGCCGCGATTGGCGCGTTTGCGCTCGTGGCCACGCCATACTCGCTGAAATTCCTGTGGTCGCCGCTCATGGACCGCCTGAAACCGCCGTTGCCGTTCGGGCGAAGGCGCGGATGGGGCATCACGATTCAGGTGCTGCTCGTGGCGGCGCTGCTGGCGCTTGCTGCGTGCGATCCAAAGCGAAATTTGATGACCATGGCGGCGTTGGCCCTGACAGTCGCGTTTTTATCCGCGACCCAAGACATCGTAATCGACGCCTTCCGCGTGGAATATTTGCCGTTGGACCTGCAAGGGCCGGGTGCGGGAACGGTGGAGACCGGTTACCGGGTCGGGATGCTCGTTTCCGGCGCAGGGTGCTTGGTGATCGCGGCGAGCGCCGGTTGGTTCGCCGCCTACCTATCGATGGCTGTGCTGCAGGCCGCGTGCATGTTGGTCTTTCTGTTCAGTCCAGAGCCTGCGGCTTCCGCCGAAGCCGCGCGCGCGCGCGCCGCGGAACAGGGTTCCATGCGGGAATGGTTTTTCAAGGCAGTTGTCGCGCCCTTCGCGGATTTCATGAAGCGGCCGTTATGGCCGGTCATTTTGCTGTTTGCATTTGACTACAAGCTGGGCGAAGGAATGGCGGCGATCATGTCCACGCCGCTTTACATCAATTCGCTGCACTTCACCCTGGACGAACTCGCCTTGGTCTCCAAATTCTTCGGGTTTTTCGCCGTCGTATTGGGAGCTCTCATCGGCGGAATCGTGACGGTGCGCTTCGGAATACTGAAGTCACTGATGATCTGCGGCGTACTGCAAGTGGTCGGAAACCTGTTTTACGTCCTGCAAGCCGTCGGGGGGCACCGGCTGAGCTATCTGGCGATTGGCGTGGCCGCGGAGCAGTTGACCTCCGCGATGGCTGGCGCGGCCCTGGTCGCATATCTATCGAGCTTGTGCTCGCCTGAGTTTACAGCCACCCAGTACGCTCTACTCTCGTCTCTCACCTTTTTGGGGGCCAAGGTCTTCGGCGCATCGAGCGGCGTGCTGGCCGACGCGGTCGGTTGGGTACCCTTCTTTGTGATCGCGTCCGCCGCAAGCATACCCGCGCTCTTGTTGCTCGTTTGGAT
>JASHWB010000064.1 GCA_030044295.1 Candidatus Acidiferrales bacterium | reverse complement strand
GCGAGAACTTGCAAAGCGCGCCGCTGCCGGGCGTTGCTCCGGACTCAAATCCTGTTCAATGGCGCGAGCGTTACGGCTTGCGATCCGCATCCTCCGAACTGCCGGAACATTTGTCGATGATCGCCCGATGGTTCTACTCCAAGCCGCGTGAGGGCGAAATCTTCTTCCGCGAGAAGGACTGGCCCTATCGCCGCATTCTGCGCGCCTGCAGCCGCTTGCTTCAGCCCGCGTCTTCCGAACCGGCTCCGGGTGAGGCGCCGCCCTCGAAGACCTGATCGACAGCCGCATAGCAATTGCAGCCCTGTTCGAATCCGCGCTGGCTCCGTCGGCATCGTACAATGACAAAATGAGCGAGGGCGAGACATCCAATGCCGCACCAATCGAAGACCGATCCCGGCTTCGGAACATGGTTCGCTCGCTCAAGCATCGCAATTTCCAGCTTTTCTTTAGCGGACAGCTGATTTCGCTGGTCGGCACGTGGATGGATACGGCGGCCGAGGCCCTATTGGTTTACCGCCTAACGGGCTCGTCGTTTTTGCTCGGTACCGTAGCCTTTGCCGGCCAGATTCCGATTTCGCTCTTTGCCCCAGCCGGTGGATTCGTGGCCGATCGCTTCGACCGCCGCAAAGTCGTGATCGGCACGCAAACCGCATCGATGCTTTTGGCCGGCGCGCTCGCTTTCCTCACGTTGAGCCATCGTGTGACGGTTCGCGACGTGATCATCCTTGCGGCGGCGATGGGCATCGTCAACGCGTTCGATATTCCCACACGCCAGGCTTTTTTGGTGGAGATGGTGGGCCGCGAAGATCTGATGAACGCCATTGCGCTGAATTCGTCCATGTTCCAAGGTGCGCGGGTGATAGGACCGGTCATCGCCGGCATCATCGTTTACAAAGTCGGCGAAGGCTGGTGTTTTTTCGGTAACTCCGTCAGCTACATCGCGGTGATCGCGGGCCTTTTGCTGATGCGCATTGTGCGGAAGCGCGCTCCAGAGGGTTCCCATGCGCCTCCGTTGGAGCATATTCGCGAAGGATTCCGCTACGCTCGGGATACCGCGCCGATTCGCGCGCTGCTCTTGTTAATCGCGCTGGTAAGCCTGGTGGCGATGCCGTATTCCGTGCTAATGCCGGTATTTGCCGAGACGGTGCTTCACGGCACGGCCCGCACCTACGGCATGCTGATGGGCGCCGTTGGAGTGGGAGCATGCGTTGGCGCTCTGACGCTGGCATCCCGCCGAGGCGTGAACGGCTTAGGTCGTCTCGTAGCCATCGCCTGCGGCGGTTTCGGCACCGGCCTCATCTTGTTCTCTTTCTCGCGCCTATATTGGCTTTCTCTATGCCTGCTGGTGCCAATGGGATTTTCCATGATGACCCAGACAGCATCGTCGAACACGCTGATCCAGGTGATGGTTCCCGATCGCTTGCGCGGACGCATTATGTCCGTCTACTCGATGCTGTTCATGGGCATGGCGCCTCTTGGCTCACTGCTTTACGGCGCGTTGGCCCAGCGTATCGGCGCGCCACACACTCTCGCGCTGGGTGGCTCGATCGCGATTCTGGGAGCCATTTTCTTCGCATATAACCTGCCGAAGATTCGCGTGAAAGCTCGTGAATTGATCATCGCGCAGGGGATGGCTGGTGGCGAACCCGCGCAGGAAATGACCACGCGCATCATCGAGTGAACGGCCGCTGATTCCCCGCGCGGCGGGTTCGTTTGAGTTTTCTCGTTGTGGTACGGGCAGTGAAAATTCGCGGACCCATTTCCACCAATCGCTCGTCCGAACGTCTTCGTTTGCTATACTGCCCGTTCGTCGTAGCTTCCCATGCGAGGCTGAATGGTTTTGCCACGTTCCACGAACGCGCAAAGACTTCACGGGCGCGCCAGCCCGCAGGGAACGCATCACTATGCCGCGCGATTTCACGACCTGGCGGCGCCCGGCCATTTCCGCGAAATTCCGAGTGGCCTGGCCATGTCGTCGATCGGCATTGGAACGTACCTGGGTGAACCTGATGATGCTACCGACCGCAACTACACCGAATCGGTAGTCGCCGCCGTCGAAGGCGGCATCAATGTAATCGACACAGCTATCAATTACCGTTTCCAGCGTAGCGAGCGTTCGATCGGGGAGGCGCTGAAGCATCTCGCGCTTGAGGGCTACTCGCGCGATGAAATTGTTGTGTGCTCCAAAGCTGGATTCCTGACGCCCGACGGCGAAATGCCGGACGACGTTGACGAATACTTCGCGAGCGAATATCTCGAACCTGAAATTTTTCTTCCCGAAGAAATCGCTGCCGGATGCCACTGCATGGCGCCCCGCTTTCTGGAAGACCAGCTTGGCCGCAGCCTTGCGAATCTGGGCGTTACGAACCTGGACGTTTTCTACCTCCACAACCCCGAAACTCAAATCGACCAAGTTCCGGCGGAGGAATTTCGCCGAAGAATCCGCGCCGCATTCGAATTTTTGGAATCTGTCGCCGCCACCGGAAAAATCGGCGCGTACGGAATGGCCACTTGGAACGCTTTTCGCGAAAACGTGCAGTCGCCCGGCTACATGTCACTGGCGGAAATCGAGGCGATAGCCCGCGAAGTCGGAGGCCCAGATCACCGTTTCCGCTTTCTGCAGCTACCGCTGAATTTGGCCATGCCGGAGGCGCTGCTGCGGCCGAATCAAACCGTCCAGGGAAAGACTTTGTCCACGGTGCAAGCCGCTCGTGCGCTCGGCATCACCGTCGTGGTAAGCGCATCGCTGCTACAAGGGCAGCTGACGCGAAACCTGCCGCAGCACATCGCTCGCGCGGTTCGAGGCGAAAACGATGCGGAACGCGCGCTGCAGTTTGCGCGCTCCGTGCCCGTGGTCGCAACCGCGCTGGCCGGCATGAGCCGCGCCGAGCACGTCCGCGCCAATTCGCGAATGGTTAGCATGGAGCCAGCAGGACGCGAGGAATTCCTTAGGGTCTTCGAGCAGCAAGCGCAGCATCTCTGAATTTCGTTCCGGCGCGCTCCAGCCAGGTTAAGAGAAGATTGTCACGCTGTGGGTTTGGCCTCAGAAGCCGCGCGCCGCTCGGCAACCCACGATTCAATCGCCTCGCCGACCTTCGGCAACGCGCCGGAGAAGAAATGGTCCGCACCGTCAAACGCCACGAGCCGCTTTGGCTCCGGTAGCGTCTTGTAAAGCGCTTCGAGCTTCTCGCGCGAGCCAAACTGATCGTTCCCGCCCTGTAGGATCAGCTTCGGCTTTCCGCACGCCTGCAGAAAACTCATATCCACATTGTTGACCGGCAGTCCCAACCCGATCAGCTGTTTCACGCGTGCATCCCCGCATCCCACCCACAGCCCGACTGACGACCCGAAGCTAAATCCAGCCAGTAAAATCGGCAATCCGCTGAAATCCCGCTCCAGGTAATCTAGCGCCGCGTGGACATCATCGCGCTCGCCGCGGCCGTTGTCGTGAACGCCTTCACTCTGTCCCGTGCCACGAAAGTTAAATCGCAGCACCGGTGCTCCACACTGATGCAGCGCCTTGGCGGCCTGATACACCACCTTGTTGTGCATCGTGCCGCCGAAAAGCGGATGTGGATGGCACACCAGCGCCGAAAAGTTTGGATGCGGATTGGCGGTGGTCCAAAGCAGGGCTTCGAGACGCCCCGCTGGTCCATTCAGAAAAAAGGTCCGGTGAAAGACGTCAGCCATGATCGACAAATTGTATGGCTACGCAGTTGAACGCCGTGCCAGCTCCGCGAAAATTCCCCGGCAGCTCTGGCTCGTCGTGAGCCGGTTCCACGCGCACCACGCGCGCTGAAATTTCTCCTGCTTCCGCCCATTCGCCCCACGGAATTTTCGCGCGCACGCTCTCGCCGATATTGTAAACGTGCGAAGTTTCCAGCCGCGCGCCGCTACGAGAGAAGTCGCGCGTCATCGCTTCTTCCGCCCAGGGCATGCCCTGAGCGCGGAGAAGAATGGGCAGACAGAGTGCGACTCTTCGCAACGCGCGGCGTTCGCCGCTTGCGGGGATGCTGCCGGAAGCCCGATGCGGCGGCTCCAGTCGCAATCCGACGCGATATTCGCCGCTGGCATCGCGCTCCACGCGCACCACGCGAGCCGGCGTCTCTGGCTCCATGGCGCTGACGTCCAGCGAACTGAACGGAAACACGATCCACGCGCGTGACATCCTTGCGTCCGAGTCTTCGCGGGAACGAAGCAGCACCCCTTCGCGTGAGACGTCGATCGTCTCCGTAACCTCCAGGTGTGTCCCGAGCGGCCCTTGCCACCGAACTCGCGCCGTAAGACGCAGCGGCGCGCGCGGATGCTTTCGCTGTTCCGTCAGCAGATGATTGCTCTCCACGCCGCCATCGTAGCGGCAGCTGCAAGCCGGGTCAAACCTCATAATCCACGGCACAGAATTCATCTGGTAGCCGCTAATCGATCGGGTCATGGGGCGAGCAATCGAAACTCAAATCAAGCAGTGTCACTCCGCGAATGTCATTGCGCGCTGCGGAGACCGATGGTAGCTTGAGCGCAGACGGAGCTATTCGGCCAGGGCCGGAGGGCTGATGGATTCCACAGTCGAGCGCCGCGCGACACGCCGTTTCTCGATGATGCTGCCCGTGAAAGTCCGCCTGCCCGAAAATGGCGATGGCGCGGAGCGCAGCGGTGAAACTCGCGACGTCAGCTACCGAGGCCTCTATTTCATCACCGAAGCTAATGTGACGCCCGGGGCCTCCATCGAATTCGTGCTCACCCTGCCGCAGCAGATTACGCTCGCCGGCGACGTACATATCCGCTGCTACGCCCGCGTCCTTCGCGTCGAGCCGCACAACAGCCGCTGCGGCGTTGCTGCTCGCATCGACCGTTACGAATTCCTGCCTGCCACCGCCTGAAGCAACTCAGTTGGGCTTCGTTCGAGTACTGTAAGACCTACGCTTGTCAAAACGCGCCACGCACCCAAGAAATCCCTTTTCTTATTTCGCCCGCTGTCGCAGCATTATTTCCTGAGTTCCTGAATGCCGCGCCATACCCTATTGATCGACGCCGACGACACTCTCTGGGAAAACAATATTTTCTTCGAGAAGACGATCGACGACTTCATCACCACTCTCGAGCACCTCGGCTACACGCGCGAATACATCCGCTACATCTTGAATGAAACCGAACGCCGCAACATCCGCCAGCACGGCTACGGCGTCCGCAGCTTTGGGCGCTCGCTCGAAGATACCTACCTGAAGCTCGCCGGCAACGCCGCGCGCCGCGAACTGGTGAAAGAAATCGAACAAATGGTCGCGACATTGGAGC
>JASHWB010000063.1 GCA_030044295.1 Candidatus Acidiferrales bacterium | reverse complement strand
AAGACGGCGGGCGATTTGCGGAACGGGATCAACGCGTGGGAGAGCCTGGGCAGCAACTTCCAGTACAACAACATCCTCTACGCAGAAAACGAAGACAGCTTGCCCGACGGGTGGAACCCGTTGCACACGCAGATGGGATTCAAGGCGGACGAGGACGTGGTGACCGTGGGGACGGGCTGGACCAGCGTTTCCAGCGTGGGCGGCAGCCAGGAGCTCTATCCGGTGCACTACCTGATGCGGGATTACATGAGGTCGCTTACCGCGTCGGGCTCGTCTGCGACCATCGTGGTGGATCCGACCGTGGCAGGGCTGTTGCAGACGGCGCACGGGTTCAAGACGAAAGAGCAATTGAGCGAATGGTTCTCGCAGAATGTGGAAACGAGGGCGGAGACGTACTGGGGCAACGGCGTGATTCAAAGCACCGTGGTGCCGCTGGCTCTGCAGGGGCTGGAGCCTTACGCCAGCTGGCGCAAGGTCCCTGGCGACACGTTGATCAAGCCGTTCACGAACTCGCGGGCGATTCACATCGTGGTGACGGGCGGGAAGATCCAGACTACCTGGTTTGTCACCGACTTTGGGATGCGCCGGGGCGTGAAGATCGACGACTGGGCGTAGAATGGAAGTGATGGCGAGGCGCGGGGCGTCTTGCCCCGCCCCCGCCACACAAACATTGAGCGCAAATAGGGCGAGCGCAAATGGGGCCATTATGAAAGCTCAAATTTTTGCAGGGATTGTGCTGGGGACGCTGGCGCTGATGCCGGCGATTTCGGCGCGTCCGATTCCGAAAAAGTCGCAAGACACTTCTGCATCGAAATCGGGGGACGCAGCGTCGGCGAAGCTGCCATTTCCGGATGTGCCGCGCATTACAGCGCAGGAAGTGGAGCAGCGCATCAAGAACCGGGACGATGTGGTGATCGTGGACACGGACGATTCGATGTCGTACGGCGCAGAACATATCAAGGCCGCGGTGAACATCTACTACGATCCGACCCAAGACGCCACTAATGAGGATCAGACGCTGCAGGCGCTGCCGGGCGACAAGCTGATCGTCTTCTACTGCAACTGCCCGCACGAAGAGGACAGCGCGCCGCTCGTGAAGGAGATGTGGCAGTTGGGCTACGCGCACGACAAAGTAAAGGCTCTCGAAGGCGGACTCACGCGATGGGAGCAGCTTGGGTATCCGCTGGCGGGAACCGATCTGCCAAAAAGCACCCAAGAAAAAGGCGACTAGCAGCTTCTCGGTTGATTCATGGGCCGGGCGACCTCTGACGAGGTGGACCCGGCCTTTTTCTTTTTGGCGACAATGGGAGCGCAGTGACGCCCTGATTCGGGCAAAATGAATGCGGGTCGCATGCATGCAGCGAGACGTGCGGAGGCGGGAGGCTGAGTGGTGATTCATCCATGGCACGACTTGAAGCCGGGCGACGGAGTTCCCGAGGAGTTTTGCGCGGTGATCGAGATTCCCCTCGGGTCGAACGTGAAGTACGAGCTGGACAAGCCGAGCGGTCTGATCAAAGTGGACCGCGTGCTGTATTCAGCGGTTTATTATCCGGCGAATTATGGCTTCATTCCGCGCACGCTGGCGGAAGATGGCGATCCGCTCGACGTGCTTGTGCTGTGCCAGGAGCCGGTGGTGCCACTGGCGGTGATACACGCGCGCGCCGTGGGTCTGATGACGATGACGGACGCAGGGATTTTGGACCACAAGATCATCGCGGTGGCCACCGGCGATCCTGAGTTCAACGGGTACAAAGAGGCGAACGAAATTCCCGCTCACTACCGGTTGATGTTGAGGCGCTTTTTTCAGGATTACAAACAACTGGAACGCAAAGCCGTCGAGGTAGAAGAAATTAGCCGCGCGGCAAACGCCTATCCGGTGATTGACGCTGCGTTGCAGCGGTACGAGAAAAAGTATGCACCGGAGCGGTTGTGATAGCGAACGGCGGCAGCTGACGTGAGTTCAGAAATGACCGACCGTTTTATGGCTCGCGCGATCCAGATCTCGATCGACAATGCGCGAACGGGGCGCGGTGGCCCGTTTGGGGCGGTGATCGTTCGCCAAGGCAAAATCATCGCGGAGGCTGCGAATTCCGTGGTGGCGTCTAACGACCCCACGGCCCATGCGGAAATTCTGGCGATTCGTGAAGCGTGCGCCAGACTCCGGCAGTCCCAGCTCCGCGGATGCGAGATCTATTCGTCATGCGAACCGTGTCCGATGTGTTTGGGCGCGATCTATTGGGCGCGGCCGGAGCGCGTGTTTTATGCGAACATGGCCGAGGACGCGGCGAAGATTGGTTTCGACGATTCACTGATTTACGGTGAAATTTCACGGTCGATCGGCAAACGCAAAATTCCAATGATCCAGATGATGCGGGATTCCGCACAAGAGGCATTCTCCATCTGGGCCGCGCTCCCCGGCAAGGAGGCCTACTGAGCGTTCTGTTCGCTCAACTGCAGCGAAAGAGGACCGAGGAGGCGACAAAAGAGGCTCACGTCAAATTTCCACCGGGCTCGCGCGGCGCGGACAAACGGCTAACGCGAGTGGAGCGGAAGACGGCCGACGAGGTAAGCTGCGCAGTAGCCTTAAGCGCGTAAATCGCTATCGGGCAGCCTTGGCCGGGTCTGGACAGCTGGGTTTCCGAATGAGCACTCGCCTTGAATGTATTGGGACGGACCATGCAAGTTCCCCTGCAGAACAACAGAATACGATCAGCTTGCCGCAAAAGGTATACGCTTTTCCCCCGAAGCCTTTCTAAGGTGTTTCCCGTAGAGCGAACCGCGCGTCGTCGTGCTATGAAATGCAGGTTAAATTGGCGGCTTCTGCGCATAGGCGCTTCGCCAAAGCACCGCCTCTTCCGCGAATCAGCCATATTACTGGTCGGACCGTACCGGCAGGAGAAACCTGATGAAAAGAAACGCAACCGAATCCGTCGAGAGGATGGACCTGACGCCGGGGAAGAACGGCGGGCACGGAAACGGTGCGATCGGGCCGGAAGAACTTAGCCTGGTTCTAACGAGCTTGCAAACAGTGCGGGACGGTGATTTTTCGGTGCGGCTCCCCGGCAACTGGACCGGACTATCCGGAAAAATTGCGGACACATTCAACGAGATCGTCACGGCCAACCAGCACATGGCGCAAGAGTTGAGGCGTGTCGGACAAGTGGTTGGAAAAGAAGGGCGCACCCGGGAGCGCGCGAGGTTCTGCGACGCGAAGGGCGCCTGGGGCGAGATGGAAGTGTTCGTCAACGATTTAGTCGATGACCTGCTGCGGCCCACTACCGAGGTCACGCGGGCGATCGCCGCCGTGGCGCAAGGCAACTTGACGCAGACCGTCCGGTTGGATGTGGATGGGCGCCTTCTGGAAGGCGAGTTTTTGCGGTCAGCCACGATCGTGAACACGATGATCCAGCAACTTAGCGTTTTCACGTCGGAAGTGACGCGCGTGGCGCGCGAAGTGGGTACGGACGGAAAGCTTGGCGGACAAGCCCAAGTGCCCGGGGTGGCCGGCACGTGGAAAGACCTGACGGACTCCGTGAACCTGATGGCCA
>JASHWB010000062.1 GCA_030044295.1 Candidatus Acidiferrales bacterium | reverse complement strand
CAAGGGGCGCCCCAGCTGGTCGCCTTTTCGGCCGCATCGGAAAGGAGTTTGGGGTCGTTGATGGGGACGGCCGGAGTTTTTAGCTCGATGGTGAGGAAGGCGGAGCCTGCGGCTCGGTTCCACCATACGACGAGGTCGCTTCTCTTCGGTGTGATCCTCGACGGTTCCTGGGTGGCTTTATCGAGGCGAAGTCCCGGCCTCCGCGCAATCTGTTGGTTGATCCATGTGAGGGCCTCGCCCTGGAACTCCCACTCGCTGGTTTTGTGCTTTGGCATTGATGACATAGGAATGTAAGGCGTTTTTAGATGGCGGTCAATGCGAGGCGCGGTTTTGCCGCGTCGTTGTTCAGTGCCGCTGGCCCGCACCTCTTTCGCCCCGGCCCTTGTTTTCATCTAACCGGGCGCGGCGATTGACACGCTGATTTTGGGCGAATAGCATGGCCCTCAGAATCCCGTTTCGGGCGAGTGCGGGTGGGCGCGGCGGGTCCGGGAGCGGTAAGTGCGAGCGAGCGCGCGAAACTGGCGCGCCGGGAGCCGGGGCGAGGGAGGTCAACATGTCCAGCATATATCTCGAGGAACTTTCGGCGGTGGGGGCGGTGCGATTTCCGGATATTCCGCTTTACCAGGGATTTGGCGCGCCGCTGCGGCTGGAATCGGACCTCCGCGACTGTGAAGTGACCTACGGCGAAGTGCCCAAGGATTTGAACGGGACGCTTTACCGCTGCGGGCCGGACCGGCAGTATCCGCCGTTGATTGGCGACGACATCTTTATCGACGGCGAAGGCATGGTCAACATGTTCCGGTTCGAAAACGGACACGTTGATTACAAAAATCGCTACGTGCGCACCGCGCGGTACAAGCTGCAGGCGAAGCACCGGCGCGGGCTTTTTGGACGCTACCGCAACCGCTACACGCACGATCCGCTGGTGGGAGACTGCAATCCGGGCACGGCGAACACGAACGTGGTGTGGCACGCGGGCAAGCTGCTGGCGCTGAAAGAGGACGATCTGCCGTACGAGCTCGATCCCGATACGCTCGAAACGCGCGGGCGCTACGATTACAGCGGCGGAATCAAGTCGGTATGGCTCTCGGCGCATCCGCACCTCAATCAGGTGACGAACGAGCTGCTGACGTTTGCGTATCAGGCGAAAGGCGACGGCACGACGGACGTGGTGTATTACGTGATTGGGCCGAATGGCAAAGTGAAGCACGAGATATGGTTCAACGCGCCGTGGCCGGGGATGGTGCACGATTTCGCGATTTCGAACGACCACGTGATTTTCCCGTTTTTCCCGCTGCTTACCGACGTGGAGCTGCTGAAAAAAGGCGGGCCGTTTTATACCTGGCATGGCGAGAAGGAAACGGTGGTCGCCGTGGTGCCGCGCTACGGCACGGCCGACCAGATTCGCTGGTTCCGCGGGCCGACGAGCTTTGCCGGTCATATGATGAGCGGATCGACGGAGGGATCGAAGGTCAGCGTCGATATCTGCCTTTCGCGAGGGAATTCGTTCGCGTTTTTCAAGAATGCGGATGGCTCGCCTGTGAATCCCGCGGAGGGCGCGCCGCACCTGACGCGGCTGACGTTCGATCTGGCCAGTAACAGCGCGGATTACAAAACCACGCAGTTGCAGGATGTGCTGTGCGAGATGCCGCGGACGGACGATCGTTATCAAGGCGCGGGGCATTATCGCCACGGGTACGTCCTTTGCCGCGATCCCAAGAGCACCATGGCGGGCGCGGGACTGGGCTCGCTCGGCCACTTCGATTTGAGGACCGGCAACGCGGAGGTTTGGAATCCGGGGGCGGATTCCGGCGTGCAGGAGCCGTGCTTCGCGCCGCGACGTCCCGATTCGCCCGATGGCGATGGGTATTTGCTGGTGCTGGTGAATCGAGTGGCGGAAAATCGCTGCGACCTGGCAATTGTGGACGCGCAGAATGTGAAAGCGGGACCGGTTGCGATTGTGAAGTTGCCGGTGCGCGTCCGCATGACGTTTCACGGCATGTGGGTTCCGCAAGAAGCGCTCGAAAACAGGCGCTTCGACGTGGTGCGGCGGAATTAGGGTTGTAGTGCGTCGACGTGTGACTGCCGCGCTAGGCGCGGAGTACTGCAATAGCCGGCGAGACGCCGGCGCTACGAAAAACAAGCCACGGGCGCAGGTCGCGGCGAACGCGCGGCTTGCCTTACTTCCGCCGCGCGCTAAACACATACAAGGAGAAATGCTGAATGGCCGATGTGGTGGCTCTTGTGGATGATCTGTTTTTCCAGTCCAAGATGCTGGAAACGGCAAAGCAAGTGGGAGTGGAATTGCGCGCATGCTCCACGGTGGACGCGCTGGCGGCGGAAATTTCCGGCGGTGCGCCGAAGCTGATTGTCGTTGATTTGAACGCGAGCGGTAACCCCATCGAAGCGTTGCGCCGCGCGCAGTCGATCGGCCGCGATATTCCGCTGCTCGCGTATCTCTCGCACGTACAAACCGAGTTGGCCGAAAGCGCGCGCGCCGCGGGTTGCCGGGAGGTGATGGCGCGCTCCAAATTTACCCGCGACCTGGCAACGATTCTTTCGCGCGCGAAATCCGAGCAATCATGACGTGGCGAGCTTTTGTTTCAATTGCGATGGCGGCGTTGCTTTTGCCGTTCTGTGGCGCGCAGGCTTTTGCCCAGGAGAACCAGCCGTCGCCGCCAAGCGCGGCGCTGGTGGATGCGCTTTCGGCAGCGTGCCGGGGCGACGCGACCGAATTTGCGAACGACCTGACGCAGGAAAGCTCGGCCGCGTTTCTGGCCCTGCCGGCTAGCGAGCGTTCGGCGTTCATGGATCGTTTTTCGCTTGGTGACAACCCCGGGCGCCCGCTGCTTTCCACGAGCGACGCGAATCAGCCGGTGGTGCGCTGCACTACTCCGAGCGGCACGGCGGAGTTCCGCTTTGGCGCTCCGCGCACGCACGAAAATCTTTCGTTCATTCCAGTGACGGTGGTCAACGGCCAAAGCACAACGTTTGGGATGGTGCGCGAAAACGGCGGCTGGCGGCTGCTTTCGCTGGGGCTGGTGCTGCTGGACGTTCCGCAGCTTTCGAAGCAATGGGCGGAAGACGCGCTGGCGCAGAGCGAAGCCGAGGCGATCGCAAATTTGCGCAGTCTTGCGGAAGCCATCGATAAGTACCGCGAAGCCTACGGGAAGCTGCCCGAATCGCTCTCGCAGCTCGGTCCCGCGCCGCCAGGCGAAATTTCGCCGGATCAGGCTTCGCTGACCGATAAGGAGCTCGCGGCCGGCAGCGATCAGGGATACGAATTTCGCTATCGAGTGGTTACGGCGGCGCAGGGAAGCGGGGCGACAGCTTTCGAAATTTCGGCGGTGCCGCAGGAATACGGCAAGACGGGAAGAAGGTCATTCTTGCTCGACGCGGATGGAAAGATTCACGCGGCCGATCGTCACGGAGAGGTTGCGACGGCGGACGATCCAGTGATTCCAACGTCGTCGTGAACGGCCGCTCGCAGAGCGTGGCGGACCGAAGCAGCTATAGCAGTTGCGCGGCTTCTTCGGATACGGCCTCACGGGAAGCGAGCGCAGGCCGGTAGGTTGCCAGAAATTCCTCGCGGGTGGTCCAGAGATCGACGCGCCGGAGCGTGTGAACTTTCATTTCCGGCTTGCGGCGATGGAAGGCCCAGAGCAGTCCCCAGACCAGATATTTTTCGAAGTAATCGTGGACGCGCTCGAAAAATCCTGAATCGGGTGGAACGACCCAGAAACCGTACTGGCGGACGCGCACGGCGATTTCATTCCTGCGGCTGCGCATGGGCAAAACGGCGTTGCCGTGAACGAACTGGACGTGTTGCGCTTCCGGCGCGGCGGCTAAATATTGCGCGAGCTGCTCGAATGAATGTCCGACGAGCGCAAGCAGGCACTTCGCGCGCGCTAACGCAGGCTTATCGGCAACGAGCCGGGCGACATGCTCGTTCCACCAGTGGATTTCGAGGATTTCGTGGCCAGGGCGGACGATGCTGCCGTCGGGAAGTTCAATTCGTTTTGCCGCGCGGGCGATTGCGACGCGCAGCAGGCAATCATCAGCCGCACAGAATTCGTAGATGCCCTGCCACCGGCGTAGCAGCCGATCTAATTGAAAAATCGCGTTTTGGACGAATCCGCCGGAAGGCGCGGCGCCGAGGCATACGGGAAAGCCGGGCTTCGGAAGGGTTGCTTCTGGAGAAAGCGCCGACAGATGGAGTCGCGGGGAAACGGGCATAAAACCGCGCCTCAATCGAAAGAATCTTGACGCCGGAAACTCCGGGAACAGCACAGCGGAGCTGCGGAGATCCGCCCAATCTCCCGGAAATTGGACGGTAAACCAGGGTGCGGCGGGATGTCAACGATGGATATGTGAATTCTTGGCGACAATCGGCGGCGCGATGCCGAGACCGAGTGGCGCGCGATCCGCCGAGAGCGTGCCGTACAGCCGATTTCCGCACGTCTGATTTTCGCGAGTTCGCGAAGCGGTTTGCATGTTGCGCGAAGATGCGTATGATTGTTGCGCAGCGCTCCTTCCAGCCCGGCAGCGCCATACGGGCGTTCCGCATCTAAGTTCGGCGGGTGTTCCTGTAGATCCAGCAGTCTGCTGTAAGTCTGTTTATGCGTGTGAAGAAGAGGGGGAGTGTTATGTGTTGTGGCGGTTCCGCGTGGATGAAGCTGCGCCGCGGAGTTTTGCGTAATCTTCCATGGGTTGCATTGGCGCTTTTCGCCGCGTTGCCCGCAACGGGCGATACGGCGGCTTTCGATTTAAGCGGCCCGCGCATTGAAATGACGGTGACTCACGGCGGCACGACGCTGCCAATTTCCGAAGCTCCGAATCTACAAGCGGGCGACCGCGTGTGGATCCAAACCGATCTTCCCGCGGATGAATCCGTGCACTACCTGTTGATCGTCGGTTTCTTGCAGGGGCCGACCAATCCGCCGCCCGAGAAATGGTTCACAGCGGTGGAAACGTGGGACAAGCATTTCCGCCAGGAGGGCGCTGTGATCACGGTGCCGCGCGGGGCGCAGCAGGCGCTGGCGCTGCTCGCTCCGGATACCGGCGGAGGACTTTCAGCGGTGCGATCGGCGGTGCGCAGCAAGCCGGGCGTATTCGTTCGTGCGGCGCGAGACTTGAATAGCGCGAGCGTGGAAAGACTGCGACTTGACACTTACTTGAACACGGTGAAGAGCACGTCGGAATCCGATCCAAAGGATTTGAAAACACGTTCTGCGCTTGCGGCGCGGACGCTGGGGATCAAACTCGATCAAGACTGTTTCAACAAGCCGATCGAGCAGCAGGAATCGTGCCTGGTGCAGGGGAACGAGCAGCTTTTGTTGCAAGACAACAGCCAGACGATGGTTGCGTCGCTCACGACGGGTCCGTCGGCGGATTTGATTGGCGCCGTTAGCTCGACTCCAATCGCGCACAGCGGGTATTACAGCCCGTACATCGGATCCGTAGTGGATTTGGTCCGCATTATGGGAAGCTTGCATTCGCCGAATTACGAGTACATTCCGGCGCTTTCGATCCCCAACGCGGAGAAGGTAAGCCTGCGGCTGAATTCTCCGCCGTCGTTTCACAGTCCGAAATCGGTACTGGTAGTCGGTCTGCCGCCTGTGGATACAGCGCACGCACCGGAGATTCGCGCCGTTGATCCAACCCAACAGTATTGCCTGGACAAAAGCTCGCTGGTGCTGCCGGTGACGGGAGCGCCGCTGGCATTTGCCACTCATCAGGGGCACGATTTTTTCCTGCAAATCAAAGACAAATCGGGCAAGGACTTGAAGCTGCCGGCGACGCCGGACGCAGAACGAGGCGGATTCGTGATCGACACCAGCTCACTAAAGGCGGGCGAACTTAATGCCTCGCTGCAAGGCACACTCGAGGGGCAATGGGGATTCCAGGGCTTCACCGGACCGACATTTCGTTTCCAGAGCGCGCAGCCGACTAATTGGACCGTGCCCGAAGCACAGCGAGCCGCTTTGGTGGCGGGACACGAGGGAGCGCTGGATTTGCATTCGAACGCGGCGGTATGCGTTCAAAGCGTGGAGATGCAATATGCGGTAGCAAAGCCGGTGAAAGTGGAATGGAGCCTCGGTAAACCGGACGAGTTGAAAATGACGCTGCCGCTGAAGGGCGAAACGCCGGGCCCCTTCAAGCTTTTGGTGGCGCAGTACGGGCTGGCAATACCGGACGCGATTTCCCTGCGCGCGTACGCGGATGAGGCGAAGCTCGAG
Source organism: Candidatus Acidiferrales bacterium (assembly GCA_030044295.1). Lineage (GTDB taxonomy): Bacteria > Acidobacteriota > Terriglobia > Acidiferrales > UBA7541 > Palsa-295. The sequence continues at coordinate 7,467 of JASHWB010000062.1, read as the reverse complement.
CGGTTCCGAATCCACGCGGGAGATGCGGGTGGAGAGCTCATTGGAGCACGGCTGGACGAAGTGGCAAGCCTGGAATTAAACGGAATTAAGTTCGCGCCGGAGAAAACAGCCGATCCGACCAGCGACGGTGGCTTACTGCTGAGCGCGAGCAACGCACAGGCGGCTGAGACGCTCAAGCCCGGGGCTCAGTTCACAGCGCACGTTACGTTGAAGGACGATCGCGTGCTGGATTTGCCGACCACTATCTTGGAGGCAAGGCCTAAAGTGACGCTGGTAAGCGTAAGCGTGCAAAACGGGACGGCAGGATCATTCGTTCATTTGGGTAATTCCCAAGAATTGCCGCAGGACGGCAGCGTGGTGTTTGCGCTGAAGTCCGAGGCGCCTGCGGACTTTCCGCGAACGGAGAAAATCGAAGTGGCGACCGCCGACGGATCATCGGACGTGATGCTGAGCGTGGATCACGGGAATTTGATCCTACAGGACGCGCAGAGCTTGCTCGCGACGCTCGATCCGCTGAAGGCATTTGGCCCTTCGGCATTTGGGCCGCTGCGGTTCCGTCCCGTGAGTTACGACGGAACCGAGGGTGACTGGCAACCTCTGGCGACGCTCGTGCGGATTCCGATGCTGAAGGAAGTGCAGTGCCCACCGACGGCGAGCGGTTCGTGTACGTTGACGGGAGAGAATTTGTATCTGGTAGATGCGGTGGCGTCGGACCCGTCATTCACGCACCCGGTTTCCGTCCCATTCGGTTTTGCGGCAACGAGCCTTACGGTGCCGCGGCCGGACGGGACGCTGCTGTACATCAAACTGCGCGACGACCCAGCAACCGTGGACACGGTGGCGCTGCCAGTGCTGCCGGACGGGCAGTAGGTATCGCATAGAAAGCGCTGCGAGGATCTGTCGCGAACGAGAAAGCTCAAACTGACCCCGCTCTGACATGAGACGGGCGGCGCAGCGAGCCGGCACGACGGCGGGCGAGGAATACGCTTCTTCCCAGCGCTCACTTTCGAGTAAAATCGCACGTTCACCAACGAACGAGCCCATCCCGCATTTCGACGGCGAATCGTGCCCGAGTGCAGCCGGACTCGTTTGGAGCAGTGCGCCAGCTGTTGCCGCGAAACGAAAGGATTTGTCGATGAAGTGCTTCATTTTGGCGCTTTTGCTAGGCGTAGCGGCTTTGCCGTGCGCGGCGCAGCTATCCGACGTACAGAACCCAAACGAGCAGACGCGCAGCGACGAGAACAATCAAAAAGCCCCGCCTTCTGTTGCCGCCGCCCAGCAGGTGCTGCAGGAAATCACGAGCGGACAATTCGACAAAGTCGAGGCGCAGTACAACGCGAAAATGGCCACGGCAAACGCGCCCGGAAGATTGGCGCAGGCGTGGGCGAGCCTGGTGAAGCTGGTGGGTCCATTCCAATCGCTGACGATGGTGCGGGCAGGGAAGGTGCAGAATCTGAGCGTTGTACTGTTTACATGCAAGTTCGAGAAGTCGTTGGTGGATCTTGAGGTCGTCTATGACACCGACAGCAAGCTCGCCGGACTGCACTTTGGGCCGCATCAAGAGCCGCAGCCGACATGGTCGGCGCCGTCGTACGCGCAGCCGAGCTCGTTCAGCGAGCAGCCGCTCAACCTGGTGAACGGGAAGTTTGAGCTACCCGGAACGCTGACCATGCCGAACGGGAATGGACCGTTCGCGGCAGTGGTGCTGCTGCAGGATTCGGGTCCGCATGACGAAGACGAGACTATCGGGCCGAATAAACCGCTGAAGGATCTGGCATGGGGGCTGGCGAGCCATGGAATCGCCGTCTATCGATACACGAAACGAACGGCAAAATATGGCGCGAAAAGCAACGCCGATCCGGCAAAGCTGACAGTGGACGACGAGGTGATGAGCGACGCGAAGGCAGCCGTCGCGCTGGTGGCGAAACAACCGAAAATCGATTCGAGCCGCGTTTACGTCCTGGGAGTTGGGCTGGGCGGATACGTGGCGCCGCGCATTGCGTCTGGCGATGCGCAAATCGCGGGCATCGTGATGATGGCGGCAAACACGAGGCCGCTCGAAAAGGTGCTGCTTGGCGCGGTGCAATATATCGCGAAGGAAGACGCGGCGGAGACGGCGGCTGCGGCAGCCGACAAACCAAGCCTCACGCCGCAGCAACCAGCGGATGCGGCTCCGAAGCCCGCGCCGCAACCCAGCGCCGACGACGAGAAGGCGGTAGCACTTGCCGAGGACTCCGAAAAGCAGATCGAGAATCCGGCACTGAAGGCAGGGGACAACGTGCAGGTGCTCGGCGGAACGATGGATGCGTCGTACTGGCTCGATATGCGAGGCTACAATCCGGTGCAAACGGCGGAGCGGCTGCGAATGCCAATCCTGATTCTTCAGGGGGCGCGCGATTTTCAGGTGACAGCGGATGGAGATTTTAGCGTGTGGCAATCCGCGTTCGCGCATCGCCGAAACGTTGCGCTAAAACTTTACCCCGATCTGAATCACCTGTTTATGTTCGGTACGGGGCCATCAATGCCAGTGGAATACACGAAACCGGAGCACGTGGATGAACAGGTGATCGCGGACGTCGCTGCCTGGATTTCGGCTGGCGGCAAGCAGTCGGCCCTGGAGCCGCGCTGAGTTAGATGCAGAATTTCTGGCGCGCCTGTTTGACACCCTGCGAACTGGCTGTTAAATTTTCAGGTTTGTGCCTGTGACTTTTCCCCAATTTAGGCGCTGGGCAATCTCTCGAATAGCGTCACTTGTCACTGTGGTCGCCTTGGCGGGCGGTTGTGCGGTGAGCCGCAAGACCGTCGTGAAGCCTTCTGGGCCGCCCGTGGCGCTGCAGAACGCGAGCAAGCAACAGCTGATCGAGTCGTACGATCACCAGGCGCAGTCGATCACGTCCATGGATGCAGCGGTGAGCATGGTGCTCACGGCGGGATCAGCGTACACGGGAGTGATCGAGCAGTATCATGAGGTGAGCGGGTTCATTCTGGCGCAAAAACCGGCGGACGTGCGGGTGATCGGGCAAGTTCCAGTGGTTGGAACGGACATTTTCGACATGGTGAGCAACGGGGAGACATTCGACATCTTCATTCCGTCGAAAAACAAGTTCATTGTGGGGCCGGCGCAACTGGAGCGGCCCTCCGCCAAGCCCATCGAGAACTTGCGGCCGCAACACTTGACTGGCGCGCTTTTTTGGAACGAGATACCGCCGGACAATCCCGTGCTGGTGGAGCAGGTGTCGCAAGGGCCATCGTCGTTTTACGTGTTAACGGTAATTCACCGCGTGGGACCGGCGACAGCGACAGCGGCGGAAGCGAATTGGGAAATCGCGCAGAAGATATGGTTCGACCGCGTGACGCTGAGTGTGGCGCGGATCGAGACGTACGACGCCGGAGGGCAACTAGCGTCGGACGTGGACTATTCGAACTGGGATAACTTTGGAGCGGAGCGGTATCCACGCGAAATTTCCGTGAACCGTCCGGCGAGCGGCTATAAGTTGGACATCCACATCACGCGCCTGACTCTGAATCTGGCGATCGTGCCGGACCGGTTTGTGCTGAAGCAGCCGGCGGGGACGGAACTGGTGCGAGTGGGCAAGGCGAACTCCGAGGCACGGGCGAGTGACGCGCATTCCGCCGGGGGCGCGAAGTGATTGGCCACATGATCGTGCGCAATTCGCTGCACCGGCCGGTGCGCACGGCGATCACGGTGATTGCGGTGGCGGTGGAGGTAACACTGGTGATCATTGTGGTCGGATTGACCAGCGGATTACTGCTGGACTCAGCCAGGCGCACGGAAGGGATCGGAGCGGACATTATGGTGCAGCCGCCTTCGGCGTCGATTTTCATGGCGTTCAGCGGCGCGCCGATGCCCATGGCCATCGGAGACAAGTTGCGCGAACTGAATTACGTACAGGCCGTCGCACCGGTACTGGTTCAGTTCAATTCAGTGAACGGGCTCGATCTGGTGTACGGGATCGAACCAAAGACGTTCCGAGCAGTTTCCGGAGGCTTCGTCTTTTACGAAGGGCACGGATTGACCCAGCCGGACGATATCCTGGTGGACGACGTGTATGCGCGAGGCAAACACGTTCACGCCGGCCAGACACTTCACATACTGGGACACGATTTCCACGTGGCGGGAATCATCGAACACGGCAAGGGTGCGCGGCTGTTCGTGCTGATGTCCTCGCTGCAGGAAATGTCTGGCGCAACCGGCAAGGCTTCGGTTTTCTTCGTGAAGTGCGACCGTTCGGACCACGTTGCGGCGGCTATGGATGAAATCAACGGGCTGCTGCCCCGATATGAGATTCGATCGATCAAAGATTACATGTCGCTGATGACGTCGAACAACATGCCGGGGCTGGGGGCGTTCATCAACGTGATGATCGGGATCGCGGTATGCATCGGTTTCCTGGTGATTTTTCTTTCCATGTACACGACGATCATCGAGCGCACGCGCGAAATCGGCGTGCTGAAGTCGCTAGGCGCATCGAAGGTGTATATCGTACAGATTTTCCTGAGCGAAACGGCGCTCTTATGCATCGGAGGCGCGGTGGCCGGAGTGGGGCTGAGTTACCTAGCACGCCTGATCTTCATCCGCATCTTCCCGTCACTCACCATCCTGATTTCTCTGCGGTGGATTCTGATCGCAGCCGCGATCGCGCTGGTAGGAGGCCTGCTGGGAGCATCGTATCCGGCATGGCTGGCCAGCCGGCGAGATCCCGTCGAAGCTTTGGCGTACGAATAAAACGGATTTCACGAAAGCGCGCCACTGATTCGATCGTTTCCGCGAAGGGTTTGGTGCGAACAATCCATCCAACATCTCTCGCGCAAAGCTAGGCACACAATAGAAACGCGGATACAATCGGAGCATCCCTCGGCGCGGATGCTGGCGCGGGAGTAGTTTGTGGAGCCGATACTCAAGACCGAAAATCTTTGGAAGGTGTATTCCGCGGGCAGGCTGGAGGTCCCGGCGCTGCGCGGCGTCAGCGTGGAAATCATGCCGGGCGAGTTTGTGTCGATCATGGGACCGTCGGGTTGCGGTAAATCGACGCTGCTGCACGTGATGGGCGGACTGGCGAGCGCGACGAGCGGGCGAGTGCTGCTCGACGGCAACGATTTGAGCGAGATGAGCGACGCGGCCCGGACGCAACTGCGGCGGCACAAGGTCGGATTCGTGTTCCAGCGCTTCAATCTGCTGCCGACACTAGATACGTATCACAATATCGCCTTGGCGCAGCACCTGCATGCGAACGGATTTGATCCACACCGATTCGATGTGGTGGTGAAGCTGCTCGGGTTGAAAGACCGTCTGAAGCATAAGCCCTCGGAGCTTTCCGGCGGAGAACAACAGCGGGTGGCGCTGGCCCGGGCGATCGTCAGCGAGCCGAAAATCGTGTTGGCCGACGAGCCGACGGGCAATCTAGACACGCGGAATTCGGAAGCGGTGCTGGCGCTGCTGCGGCAACTGAACAAAGAGCTGGGGCAGACGATCGTGATGATCACGCACAATCCGGACGCGGCCACGTACGGCAACCGGGTGCTGCACATGCGCGACGGGGCCGTGGTGAACGGCGTGGTGCACTGAGATGCGCGCTTTCTTTCGAGCTATCGGGCGCGTTTTCTTCTGGTCGTACGAGCGCATGACGTGGCAGTACGACGTGATGGTAGCGCTGATACTGGCGTTCCTGTTCCTGACGCCGCGGCACTGGTTTCACGACCAGCCGCGGACGACGGTGAGCGTGCAATTGTTGTCGCAGGACGCGGGCAACCGGACGAGCACGTACCGCCTGGACGCCAACGCTCTGGGAACGAGCGCGACGAGTGGGACGGCGAATATGCAGAAGCGAGCGCACGACGCGTTGAGAGATTCAGTGAGCGAGCTGAAAGGAACGCGGTTTCAAGTCGTGCGCATCGATCCGAAGCTGGCGAGCGATGGCTCGGTGGCATATTACGACGTCACGGTTCAGCGGTAGCGGAGTGTTGGGTCGGTTTGAGTTTGACTGCTTGTGGCACGATCAAGAAAATCCAGGCTGAGCCATCGATAGCGGTTAGTCGTTCCACCGCGTTTTTTTTCATGGAAGAATCTGGTGCAAATATGGCTGCGACACAAGCTACGAGCTCCGTTCAGGAGCGAATGCAGGCCGCGATCCGTGAATTAGAGGCGCTGCTCGACCGCCGCGCTACGGCGGCCGAAAGCGTGCGCGAACATCACAGCCATGGCGAGTCCTATCACGCGGCGGCGGCGCCAGATGTGGTCTGCTTTCCGCATTCGACCGAAGAAGTCAGCGAAATCCTGAAAATTAGCGCGCGGCACCAAGTGCCGGTGATTCCATTCGGCGCGGGCACGTCGATGGAAGGGCAGATCAACGCGATTCACGGCGGGATCACGATCGACATGCGCGAGATGAACCAAATTCTGCGCATCAGCCCCCACGATTTGCAGGCCACAGTGCAGGCGGGAGTACCGCGGAAGGAATTGCAACGCGCGCTGGCGAATACGGGTTTCACGTTTTTTATCGATCCGGGTGCGGACGCCACGATTGGCGGGATGACGTCCACGCGGGCCTCGGGAACGACGGCGGTGCGGTACGGGACGATGCGCGAGAATGTGATGGCGCTGACGGTTGTCTTGGCTGATGGACGCGTAATTCATACCGGCTCGCGAGCGCGAAAATCGGCGGCGGGATACGACTTGACTCACCTCTTTGTTGGCGCGGAGGGCACGCTCGGCGTGATCACGGAAGTCACGCTGCGACTCCATCCCTTGCCGGAGGCCGTGGGCGCGGCGTGCGCGACGTTCCCGACGATCCGGGATGCGGTGGAGACGGCAATCGAGACGATTCAGCTTGGCATTGCCGTGGCGCGCATTGAGTTGATGGACGAGGGGCAAATTGACGCGTGCAACCGCTATTCGAAGACGAACTACCCAGTAGCGCCGATTTTGTTTTTCGAATTTCACGGCGATAGCGTTCGCGGAGTGAACGAGCAAGCGGAAACGGTGAAGAAGCTGGCCGACGAGCACGGCGCGACCGGATTTCAGTCGTTCACTTCTCCTGAAGAGCGCGAGACGCTGTGGAAGATGCGGCACGAAGCGTATTTCGCGACTCTGGCGATTCGTCCGGGGGCGAAGACATTCACTACGGATATCTGCGTGCCGATATCGCGATTGGCGGATTGCATTGTGGAATCGAAGAAAGATGCAGAGGGGGCGGCGTTTCCGTGCGTAGTGGTTGGGCACGTAGGTGACGGGAATTTTCACATGGCGTTCGTGCTCGATCCGAACAACCCGGCGGAGCATGAGGAAGCGCTGCGGCTGGAGGAAAAGATCATCCGGCGCGCGCTCGAAATGGGAGGGACTTCCACGGGCGAGCACGGCATTGGCTTTGGCCGCAAGAAGTATCTGCCAATCGAACATGGCGCGGCGGTCGAGGCGATGCGGGCCATCAAGCAGGCGCTCGATCCGGA
>JASHWB010000061.1 GCA_030044295.1 Candidatus Acidiferrales bacterium | reverse complement strand
TCGCGTCGCGCCGCTCCAGAAGCTGATCGAGCTTGGTGCGGTGCGGTACGGCGTCAGAAGGCTCCAGCTTCACACCGAAGACGAAGACGAGCACGGCCACCGTGAGCAGTACGCACGCGACCGCAATATCGATATTACTCATCGGAGCTTCCTTCGGCTTCGTGGCGCGCGCGGGCGAGCAGTTCCGGGGAGATCTGCGGCCCAGTTGCCACAGCCGGTTGCAGGGCGGCGCGCCGCCTCCAGCGACGAACTATTCCCCACACCAGGAAAAAGGCCAGCACAGGCAGGAGCACCGGCAGCACCCAGACCAGCCAGTCGAAGCCCTTGGCGGGCGGAGAAATGAGTACGCCCGGACCGTATTCTTGGACGAAGTCTTGGAGGATCAGGTCGTCGGACTCGCCCCGTCCGACGCGCTGGTCGATTTCCTTCAGCATCGCCTGCGCCGTGGCGCAGGGGCCGGCAAAGGCCCCGCCGCTATGGTTGCAGGTGCCAACTGTATCGTTGCAACCGCCGCACATGCACTTCAGCCGAAGGCTTAGCGCGTGCGCCCGTTCCGTTTGAGCCGGCGTGAGGGCCAAGGCGGGTGCAGCGGCGAGCAGAGCGAGCAACACCGCAACCGGCGCAGCAACCACAAGGGCAAATTCGTGGAAACGCCGGCGATGCTGCGTGGTGACGCGCCTCGGATAAGTCCTGGACTCTATTCGACGAAAACAGCAGCGAGACATTCCTCTCTATTTAACGCCGGATGTAAGGTTTAGCGCAAGTGAACCTTCGCTGGGGCGATGGCCCTTGGAAGATTCTACGGGTGACAATGCAGTAGAAATACGTATTTCGCACATACCTTACCGCAGCCGAAGGTGGTATAACGACGTAATACTAATAGAGTAGGGGGTCTGTTATGGAAGGGCACGTCCCGGCCCGGTCGCCCACGCAGACGGAACTACGCAGAGGAAGCCGTTTCCGCGTGGTCGTGCCGATCGAAGTGAAGTGGCAGGATAGCGACGGTAAGACTGTGACGGAATCCGCTGAAGCCAAGGAAGTCAGCGGCATGGGCGGCCTGCTCGAAATGAAGTCCCGTCCACTAGCGGGCAGCCAAATGCAATTGACAAATCTGACCACGAATGAGGAAGCGCCGGCGCGCGTGGCGGCTATCCGCCGCGGGAAAGACGGCAAAGTGCTCGGAGTTGCGGTGGAATTATTGAAGCCGACTGAAACGTTCTGGGGCGTGAATTTCCAGCTTCGTAAAACGAGCGCGCAGCTGGCATCAATCGAAGATGCGATTAAAGCCGGCGGCGTCGATCCGCGCATTCTGCGCGACTTTCGCGACGCGGTGGACTACGTGCGCAAGACCGCGTGGGCCGTGCAGGAGTGGCAGGAGCGCCAGTTAAAGCGGCACGACCCGCACACCGTGGTACCGCTGATCATTTCCGAGCGCATCCGGCGCGCCACGCAACTCAGCGCGGCAATTTCGGCGGACGTGGCGGCGAACGATGTGACGCGAGAGACGCCCGGACTGCGCGATTTTTTCAAGGCTATGGAGCGTCTGTACGTTCAGGTATCCAGCGTATTTCGCGGCGCGGCGGAGTGAGGGCTGATTCCTGCCTATCGCTCGACGGCTGTGGCGGCGAGGTTCTTCTGCGCCAGTTTGCGCGGCGCGGATTCGCGGATGGCGAACATAGCCACGATTCCCACCACGGCAGCCGCCGCCCAATACCACGCCGGCGCCTCCGGATTGCCCGTTACCTTGATCAGCCAAGTAACAGTGTATTGCGTGGTGCCCCCGAAAATTGCGATTGCGACAGCGTAAACTGTAGCAACGCCACCCGAACGTATCGCAGGCGGCAAGGATTCCGTCAGCCAAATCAGAATCGGGCCGGTAGAGAGCGCCAGCAGGCCATACAGGACGGCGCTCGATCCCAGCAAAAAAGCCGCTGTGCGGTGGCGATCGAGCAGGTAAAAAGCAGGGAAAATCAGCAGCAGCAGCGCGATCCCCGGAACGATCATCATTACTTTCCGTCCGATGCGATCGGAGAGGCTGCCGCTCACCAGGTCGAAACTGATTCCGGAAAGTCCCACGACGATAGTCGCGGCAAAGGCGATGTTCGCACGCATGTGTAGTGTGGCGATGGCGTAGGTGGTCATATACGACGAGACGTAGGTGCCAATCGTCGCGCTCGCCAGGAGCAGGATCCCCCAAAATGCAACACCCAGAAAAGGGCGAAGACGAACGGATTCGCGCTTGCCGCCCTCCTGCGCGTAAAACGTTTCCGGCAACCGGTGCCGCAGCCACAGGCCGAAGGGAACGATCGCGGCGCCGATCAGAAACGCGATGCGCCAGCCGAACGCCTCAAGTTGCCGGTCGTTGAGTAAGCTCGCGAGCAGAAACCCCACGAGGCCTGCGATCAGAATTGCGACGTCCTGCGTAAATGCCTGGAATGCGGTGTAGAAGCCACGGCGTTCCGGAGGTGCGGCTTCCAACAAAAAGGCTGTCGTTGGTCCGACGTTGCCTCCCAGAGCGAAACCCTGCAGCATCCTAAAGCAAACCACCAGAATGGGCGCAGCCACGCCAATCATCGAATGAGCGGGCGTCAGCGCGAGCCCTACGATGGCGATGCCCATCAGCGAGAACGCCAGAATCATCGCGGGCTTCCGTCCCACGCGATCGCCCATCGTGCCGATTACGTAGCCGCCGATGGGCCGCGTCAGGAATCCCGCGCCAAAGGCCCCGAGAGATTCAAGCAGGCTGGAGGTTGGCGAGCTCGACGGAAAGAATGCGCGCCCGATATAGACGGCAAAA
>JASHWB010000060.1 GCA_030044295.1 Candidatus Acidiferrales bacterium | reverse complement strand
AAAGCACAATTTCCCGGTCGCGTGGAATTACGTCAATAGCTTCTTCCAGCTCCGCAGCGTCCATGTGTACGGCTCCAGGAATGGTCTCCGGCTCGGACTCAAACTCCATGGAGTGCCGCAGGTCGACCACGACGACGTTTTCGCCGCGGTCCATTCGCTGACGCAATTCATTTGGAGTGATTCGGGCAATGCGCAGGCTGCGAAGGAAACGACGCCGATTGAAATATTTCCACCCGATATACAGCGCTAGAGCCACCACCACAAGAACGAAGAGGCCTCGCCCAAGAAAGACCACCTGAGACGCTACCCGTTCAATCTGTCCGCTGAAAATGTACCCAAGGCCAATGTAGACACTCACCCAAAGTAGCGTTCCCAATCCATCGAAGAAGGCGAACCGCGTCCACGGCATTCGACTAGCACCCGCCAACGGAGGTGCCATCGTGTTGAGTCCAGGAATGAACTTTGCCACTACAAGCGCCCACTCACCCCTGCGCTCGAAATGGCCCTGTGTCTTGCGCACACAGGAATCGGGCTCAAGCGACACGCGGCAAAGCCACCGCAGAAGCTTCATACCGCGGTGCCGGCCAAGGTTGTACCAAAGGGCGTCTGACGTTGCCACCGCGACAATCGGCAGCGCCAAAGCCAAGACCAGATTCATGCGACTAGTTCCCGCCAGAGCGCCAGCTGCCAAGAGCAGCGGAGCGGAGGGCAACGGCAGGCCCAGTTGCTCTGCGAGCACCCAGCCGAAGAGCAGCACGTAGCCATATCGAACTAGAAATTCGAATATGCCGCTCATGCGTCTCGTGTTTCCATAGGGCCAGACATTCTCTTGAAGCACTGGCACGTGCCATTATTATTAGATGAGAGCGGGCCGTTTTCAGTCATCGGCAACGATACTCCTCCAGCGACCTCGCCCCGATGCTTTTCTTCGCTTGGTTACAAGCGCTACGCGGCTATTTGTTGGTTGCACTGCGAGCTTCGCTGATCTCCATTTTTCGGACAAGCTTGCCTGCTTTGCCATGTGATTCCCCTTTCCGCCTAATACCGCGTTTTGCGGCGTTCGGAAGGAATTGGCATCACGAATTGGCATCAATTCGGTTCTACCTGCGTTTTTATTGGGATTTCAGCAAAATGGCGGAGAGGGTGGGATTCGAACCCACGGTAGAGTTTCCCCTACACTCGCTTTCGAGGCGAGCTCTTTCAACCGCTCAGACACCTCTCCGCGGCGATTTTCGTAGCTTAACAGACGGATTCCGCCGTCTCAACTGCTGGCCGCAAAGTTAGATCATCTCTCCTCTATTGACACCGCTCCGGTGGCCGCGTACATTTGCGAAGTAGTCGCCTGGAGGCAACGGTGCGTTCCACAGTTATCGCCAGCGCTCGTTCCTGCCTGATCGGATTTCTCGCCGCCAGCCTTCTCAATCTCCCGACGATGGCCGCGGGCGCTCCCGCAGTCGGAATGATCGCGGAAACGCAGAATGCTTTCCTGAGTGGCGCGGCAGCCGAGCGAGGAGTCGACATCTATCCAGGCGATACTTTGACGACACAGCCCGGGGGCTCAGTGCGATTAGCCGTGGGGTCGAGCCAAATGTACTTAATGTCCTCGACCGAAGCGACCATGGAACCTGACGGGACAGCCGTCCGCGCGAAGATGGATCGCGGGACAATCGACTTTTCCTCGGCACCGGGCCAGATCGAAATCGAAACGCCTCTGGGCGTAGTCCGGGGAGACGGCCACAGCCGAACATTCGGCCAAGTGGCGGTGGTAAATCCCACCACGATTCAGGTGAGCGCGGTCGAGGGCAACTTGCTCGTGGCCGGTGTCGATGGTGTGACGAAAAATATAGCCGCTGGAGAAACGTACGAAGCGAGTTTCGAGCCAGCCGCAGGTCCGGATAACGGGCCACCGGTGCAAGGAGTTGGCGGACCGCGGCATATTCGGTGGCATCGCATCATTGCGGCGGCCATCATTCTAGGCGGCAGCGCGTTAGTGACGTATTTGCTCTATCGCGAGTTCACCGAAAGCTGCTCGAAGATCGATTGCGGACACAAGTGACGCGGCGCGTCGCGCATTACCCGCATCTCCCTCACGAATTTCAAACAAGATTTGCCTGCCGTCGCGAGCGATTGCCCTTAGCTGTGGCATCGGGCTGCACAACGGCATAGACTTTCAGCGCTCGCTGCTCGCCCAAAGGGGTGCGAATGCACGCACTCGATTGGATCTGGCGCGACCTGCGGTACGGGCTGCGCACGCTCTGGAAGGACCGTCGTGTCGCGGCCGTAGCCATCATCGCTCTGGCACTCGGGATCGGCGCGACCACAGTGATCTTCAGCGTTTTCTATGCTGTGTTGATTTCGCCCTTTCCTTATCCAAACTCCGAGCGCATGGTCACGTTCCAACTTCACGACGTGACTCGGCCCGCCGGTCAACTTCGCTTGAGCTTGACGGCTCCGGAATACGCCGACTTCCGCGACCAGACTACGGACGTGTTTGCCGACACGTTCGCATTCCACAACCTCTATCTGCAATACGTCAACAAGGAAGGCGGCACGGACCTTTTCAACGGCTGCTGGGTGACCGGGAACATCTTCGATGCACTGGGCATACCTCCGGAATTGGGGCGAGCCATTGGTCTGGCAGACGCGGCGCCGGGTGCTCCGCCGGTCTTCGCAATGACCGACGAGCTCTGGGCCAAGCAGTTCCACCGCGACCCCAAAATTCTCGGTTCGGCGATGACCCTGAACGGAACGCCGCGCACGCTGGTGGAAATTATGCCGCCGCGGTACGTGCTGAACGGCTGCGACGCGTGGATACCGACGTCGGTCACACACGCGGACATCAAAGCTGGCGCAGGGAGCAATTTCTCGGCGTACTTCACGACCAGCGAGCATTTGCGGCGCGGAGTCAGCTTGAAGCAAGCCAACTCCGCGGTGAGCGTGGTGATGCACCGTCTGGCACAGACCTACCCGACTGATTTCCCGAAGCAGTTCACCGTCAAGGTACTCACCGTGGCGGATTACACGACCAACAATTTCAGAGGGATGCTTTACGCTCTGATGGCCGCAGTGCTCATGCTGCTGCTGATCGCGTGCAGCAATATCGCCAACCTGCTGCTGGCCCGGGCCACGGCGCGGGAAAAAGAGATCGCCATTCGCACGGCGCTGGGCGCGAGCCGCTGGAGGCTGATTCGTCAACTGCTGATGGAGAGTTTCATTTTGTCGCTCGCGGCGTGCGCCGTGGGGTGCGGCTTCGCATATTTTGGCACGATGGAAGTGGCGGCGAAAATTCCAGTGGATTTTGCACCCTCCGTATCCATCGAGCTGAATGTCTGGGTACTGCTTTTCGCTGTGGGAGTTGCGGTTCTGACCACGCTGCTGTGTGGGCTGGCCCCTGCGATTCACGCTGTCCGCGGTGCTCTGCAAGCCCACTTGAGTGGTACTGGCCGCGGCATGAGCGCCGGCTCGCAGCACGGGCGGCTGCGATCGGCGCTGGTGATCGGCGAAGTGGCGCTTTCGGTACTGCTGCTGGCGGGTGCGGGACTGATGATTCGAAGCCTGCTGTCATTGCAGCACGTCGATCTCGGTTTCAATCCAACGAACGTTCTCTTTGCGGACATGATCTTCCCGGCGGGGCGCTACACGACCGCCACCCAGCAGCGCCTATTGATCCAGCAGGTGCTGACGCGCGTGCGGACGCTGCCGGGCGTGAAGTCGGCGACGGTGACGATCGGGCTACCGCCATTTGGATTTGGCGGCGGGCCAGTGATCGTTCCTGGCAAGACGCACGAGGACGTCTGGCAGGCAGAGTTCGATCTGTGCGATCAGGACTACTTCAAGACGCTCGGTCTGAACCTGCTGAGCGGGCGGCTGCTTTCGGCAGATGACGTCAGCGAAGCGCAGCGTGTGGTGGTGATCAATGAAACTATGGCACGCACCTACTTCAAGGGCGAAAATCCGATCGGCGAATCGATTGGATTCAAAACCGTCGACACCGCGAACAATCAGCCGGAGGACACGTACTTCCGGATCGTAGGCGTGGTGGCGGATATTCTCAACCAGGGCTTGCGACAGAAGGCCGCGCCGCAGGGATTCATGCCGTACACCGTAACGGGAGCGGGAGAGGGCCGCGCCATCTTGCTGCGGACGGCCGTGGCACCCATGTCATTGTGGACCAGCGTGCGGCGGGAAGTCTGGGCGGTCGATCCGAACATCGCGTTCGACGACGACTCGGGCACCGTCACCGGCGACTTGCATCGATATGGCTACGCCGAGCCGGAATTCTACCTTGCCGCGATGTCCATTTTTGCTGGCATCGGGCTAGCGCTGGTGATCGTGGGCGTGTTCAGCGTTATGGCGTACACCGTGTCGCTGCAAACACGGGAAATAGGCGTCCGCATGGCACTGGGCGCACAGCCGGGCGATATTGCGCGTATGGTGTTGCGCAAGGGCGCGCGGCTGATCGTCGCCGGAATCGTGATTGGGTTATTCGTGAGCGCCGCCCTAACGCGCTTTATGGCGAGCTTGGTTTGGGGCGTTTCGGCGACCGACCCATGGACGTTTGCGACGGTGGCGATTGTAATTTTGGTGGTTGGGCTCGCGGCGTGCGTGGTGCCATCGCGGAAAGCAATGCGGGTGGACCCCATTATTTCGTTGCGGTATGAATAGAATCCTGGGTGTGGAGCAGGTTAATTGCGGCCGGAAGCGATCGGATCCTGCTGCACCGATCGCGCCTTTCGATTGAACTGCCGCGGTCTTAGCGTCGCGGAAAACTCGCCCCTTTCCAGTCTGGATGTGGTGGCATGCGAGCGCGAGCTAGCGCGAGGCCGCACGGGACTGGATTGCGCGTGAAGATTAAACGCGATGACCGCTAGCGGCGGAAGACAAATCGCCAGAGTAATTGGAAGTGCAAACGCTACGGTGCGGTGCCAAATTCGGCGAAGCATCAGTATCCTCGAAAAACCGATTGTGCTCACCGGACGCCGAGAGATCAACCGGACGCGCGATGCCGTGCGACGAAGAAGTAACCTGTACCTGCTCGAATCATTCACGGGAGGGTGCCCCAGTTTCATGGTGGATAAAACTCACGTCGTAGCGACGCTGCGGCTACGAGCGCTTCACTTCGCGTAGAGCCGTCCACAAGACTCGCTCAAGCTCCCCGGGAGTCGGCGGAAAAGCCACGGAATCGAAGGCCCCCATGCGGACAGCGGAAAGATAAAAGTCCCAATCGTCGCGGCGCGACACGACGACGACCGGCGAATGAGCGGAATGGCGGCGCATTTCACCGATCACGGCGCGGAAATCGCCGTCGGGCAGCTCATCTTCAGAAACGGCGGCGCAGAACGGCTGACTCTTCACTAAAGCACGTACGTCGGCAACCGTCTCACAGCAAACGGGGTTCATACCGACTTTCGTAACGTAATCGGCGAGTTGCGCGCGATGTTCGTTTTCGCCACTGATAATCAGAATCGGAGAGGAATCGAGCATGTTGGCTCCCATCACGTAAATGCGGCTGGGACTCTGGACGTTGCGGGGCCGGCCACCGGGCGCTTCGATCAGGATCGCCAGTGGCAAAATGGAATCGAACATCAGGAGGCTGAAATCGGACGTTGATCGCCATTACCGATAACATGGGGCGCAGTTAGGAACGCAGGGCGCCATGCGGACCGATGCTCGCATCAGCGTCCGCCGATATCGATCAGGTGTCCTCCCGAATTCGCAGAAGTTTTTTACTCTATTGCGGCGCTGGTATGACTCGGAGTGCTGCACCATCGGTCATCCCAAATGGAATGATTGATGCAGCAGTTTGAGAAACGGCAGAAACGCAAAAAGCAGAATTCGCGTAGTGTTTACCAGCAGCCACTGAAGGAGATCGGCTGGGCGGTGGCCGTTTCGCCCGGCGATAACTTCAGCGGTCCTCCCTGCGCGTCGGCATTCACGGACTGGAACGATGGAAGACACACGCTCCCGCCGCTTCCATGGGGCACGAAAGCGTTGGCCCGCACGGAATACACCGCGGGCGCAGCGGACGGCTGCTGGTACGAAATCTTTCCGGCAGAGAAGAAGCCTACGCTCGGATTTCCGCCAGGAACTACGATGACGTATTTGCCGCAGTTCACGTTCGCCATCGACGCTGAGCAGTCGGAAGCGGAGCGCAGAAAAATATTGGCGGAGGTTCCGCGCCCTCCCGGAATGGTGATCGGCCGCTGATCGGAGCCCGTGATCGTCACCGTCTGCGGTACATCGGCGGTGACCGAAAGCCCACCGCGCAAGCCGATCGTTTGAATGGCCGAGATGGTCACGCGCACCGTGGATGGGCCTGACGCGGAGCCCGCCGTAACAGTTCCTACGATCCTGGCGGGACCACTGGACGCACCGGCCTCCTCGATCAGGGGAATGGCACCAAGGCGAATGCCGGACGAAGGTATGCCAAGTATCACCGTAGCGTCGTATGTCACTCCGCTGCCGTTAATCGCGACAGCCACCAGGTCGAACGTGGTATTCAATGGCAGAAGACTGAACGAAAAGTTTCCCGCTGCATTTGGGCTGGTCTGCGTAAACACGGTGTCTGTGCCTGTACCGTCGGGCTGCTCGAGCGCAACGATTACCTGATCGCCCGAAATCGGGCTGCCGGTGGCCGAATCCACAATTTGCCCGGATATGCCGGAATTCATCGAACTGTCTGCCGGATTCGCGGCACTGGACTGAACCGGCGCGGGTGGGTCGTGGGCCAGCTTAGCGGATAAAGGTCTGACAACCCCTAAGATTAAGAAAACGCCGGGTACGATCACCACGACCCGCCAGAACCGCAACCGCTGCCTTCGCGAGACTTCGCTGGAGAAATTGGACATGGTCGCGAGGTGATGATTTTAGGAGTCAGTAAGCAGGCCGTCAAGGAATGTTGGACCGCGCACCGCTCTTCACTGGCGAATGCTGGTTCAGGCCCCTTGTTGCGCGGAACTCGAACGTACGGGGCTCGGATAGCCGAGCAGATAAGTCACCCGGCCGAGCGGTCCGGAAACATAACCCGCATCCCACACATATCCGGGGGCGGCGACGCACCGGCAAAGCGCCACGACCTCATCCGGCGAATACGCCCGAAGGCAGGACAGAATGCCGTCGACAAATAGCACCATCGGAATGACCGGAAGGATCCAGCTCCAAAAGAGCCGCGATGGCCGAAAGGGGCGGACGAAGGGCGCCGCAACAATCGCACCGACGGGAACAAGAATGACGCTCGCGATGACTCTGCCGCGGCGCCCTGCGCTCTCGAACGCGCCGAAACCTTGTCGCTGATCCGCCGCGTCTTGCAGCATTGCGAGGACTTCAGCCGGCCGAAAGTGATGGAGCGAACTGAAAAGAGTGCGGAAACCGCAGAGCTCCGGCGGTATATGGACAGCCTCCACCGACTCGACAGAATAGGAAATTGCCCCGCCCGAGGAGCGCCGCGCGTTCTCGAATGCGGTGAGGTTCGGATACTTATCCGTCAGCACGATTTGCAGGTCCTGGGTCCCCCGCGCGCGTAGCACTGAATGCAGCCAGGGCCACGGGCCCCCACCTCCTGAACAAAGATCGACCACGCGATCCGCCCGCGCAGCGTTTACCGCCAGACTGAGCCGCTCGGATATTGGACCGTAGACGCGAATCGCGTTCAGAATGAACTGCAGGGAATCAGTGAATAGGTCCCGGAGACTCTGCGGAAACCACCGGCGTTCGTGCAACTCGGGAATGTTCAAACGGCGCATAAGGGATCGGATTAGGCCCGGTGAAATCGAATTAGGCAGTTCTGGAGGCGCGTTCGGGTTTGGCTCGCGGCGCGCCGCAGTCGGACCGGACACTATCGAGGCGCGAGACGAATTCGAATTCCGCCGGGTGCATCTTCTGCTGCGCGAGTTTTACGCTGAAGAAAGCGGCTCTGTCGATTTCCGGAAATTCACGCTGCTTGCCCGAATGCGGCGGCCATTCCATAGAAAAAGTATTGCTGACTAACGTCGACGGATCACAATCGCCCTCGAAGGCCCATGCCGTCACCATTTTCCCGGATTTGTGCCGAACCGCGCCAAGCGTTAGATATGGCCCGTGCGGCTTCAGGCCCGTTTCTTCCGTGAACTCGCGAATCGCGGCGGCCGCGTCATCTTCGCCCGGTGCGACTTCCCCTTTAGGAACAAACCACCCGCCTGCGTCCTTTCGGGTCCAAAACGGACCACCCGGATGGACTAGCAATACCTCAAGCACGCCATCTCGAATTCGGTACATCAGTAGTCCGGCGCTCTTCTTGGGCATGCGGTCACTATGTTAATGGATGCGCGATTCGACGGATCGCGTCACGAAAAGTGCGGCAAGCCGATCCCCAGCAATTCCAGCGTTTCGCGGGCGCTAACGGTCGCGGGTGCGTCCTGTTCGACGTAAATCGTCGCGTGGGCTCGAAACTCCTGCGTGCCCGCGGCGCCGGAACCGCTTGCGACGAAATAGATCGAGCGTCCACCCAAATTCAGTGAAGCGCCGGATTCGCTTCGATAGAACGCGATTTGGCAGCGCCGCTCGGAAAACTCACCCAACAATTTCCAGCTTGCGCCGGGCTGGCGATCGATCGAATGCCAAGCGAAATTATCCGGCTGCATGAACACCGGTCGCGAATAGCGCTCTTGCGGATAGACCAGCGGTCGTCCGCTAACCCGTTCCCAGACCGCTTCGTATGCATCCTTGTTGATTCTTCGCCCATCGGGCGTGACAACCGTGTACGCTCCGCTCGCAAACGTGCCTGTCTTCCGCATTTCCGCCGAGGCGCGATCGTATTGCTCCGGCGACATATAGCCGTTGCCGCTCGCCCCGCCAAACTGCAATACCAGAGTGAGGCTACGCACGGAACTCGATTGCGGCCCGTAATGCGTGCCTTCGGGGAAATAGGCGACCGTGCCGGGCGTCATCACTCCGTCGGAGGCAAAATCGTACTCGCCTTCGATCTGATAGCGTACCTGATCAAAATTGTGCCGATGCCGCGGAGAAAAATACGAATCTGGCGTGAGCGAAAGCTGTAACGAAAAATTGCCGGGACTTCCCTCGGGCCCATCGAGCAGGCGCCGCGAACTGAACCCTCCCGCGCGCACGTGCGAACGCGCAAGCATGGGGACGCTTTCCGCGTCAATCACGCGGATCGTCGATCGTGGTCCGACGCTCGCACCCGTGGCCATCAGGCGTGCGCTACGTAGTAATTGCCCGAGCAAATCTTAACCATCGACTTTACCGGGTCGTACGCTACACCAATGGGATCGCCACCCTCAGCCACCAGCTTGATCTGCTGCTTTAGGATTCGTCTCTGCATGATAATGCCGCGGTCGCTGCCGGCTAGGTGCTCTTCGGTGTGAAGCGAAATCGGACCCTGCCCAGCCTGCGCCTCGTAATCACCGGGAGTATCCTGATGCTCCTCGATGCTCATCTCGTGCCAGAGCTTTCCGTTGAAACGAAAACCTCCGCTGGCAAAGAGTCCGTCGGGCACGTTCCTCGGCACGCGCATCGCAGTCGCCATGGTGAAATGCGAATCGTCCACTGGCAGCGACCAGGTGATCATGTTCGAACGCTCTTGATTGATATCGATCGGATTCGGAACGGACATGATGTTGGGCATGATCCAGGACGAGATGCGATCGTACTCGCGACCATCATCCAGGACGCGCTTCGCCGAGTAGCACACGCCTTCATCCGTAGTGAAAAAATCCACCTTCGGCATCACCGCGAATTGATTGGCAAACTGCACGCCCGTGAACGTGGAATGCAGCACGTACACATGAAACGGGTCCATCACGTTGTCGTTCATGTGCAGCCAGCTGTAGGGCGCCACGGCCATGCTGGTGTCGCCGGTCGCCCCGAACGCGCCAAGGTACCCGCGGATTTCCTCGTCAGGCCCGATATTTTCGAGAATGTCGAACCGCGGCAGCACCGGCTTCTTTTCCGGCGGTCCCATGTATGCGAAAAGCAGGCCGTAGCGATCCTCCACCGGATACCAGGGCTGGCGTGCAACGTCGAGATTGCGCCCGCCCTCCGGTTCGCATGGCTGATTCAAGCAGCGGCCCTCCACGTCGAAGAGCCAGCCGTGATAGCAGCACGCGATTCCCTCTTCGGTCACCTTGCCATAAAAGAGCGTTGTGCCCCGATGCATACAGCGCGGATAGAGCAGGCCCGGCCGGCCCGACTTGTCGCGGAAAACGATTAGATCTTCGCCGAGAATGCGGACGTACTGCGGTCGGCTGGTCACTTGCGATGAGGCAGCAACCGGCTGCCAATATCGCCGCATCAATTCGCCGCACGGCGTGCCTGGTCCTACTTGCGTCAGTTCGTAATCCGGATGCTGCTCGGGGCGGCCGTACGCGCTCCCATCAGGAACTCGACGGCGCTCGGTGGCTTCGGCCATGCTCGACCTCCAAATCGCTTTCGCGAGCGGCAGGGCTTACGCCGGTCGGCCCACCCGCCGATTCACCTCGTCCCCGAAAGCTCGGACTAGCCGTTGGGGCAATCGATAAGCGCAATTCACACCCTGCGGCTGAAGTTGTCAAGCGGGAAATTCAGACCGATCGACGGCCATTACCACGGGACTGGGCCATTTTCGTCCGATAGCGTGCCGGTCGGCCCGTCGGGGCCAAGCAGCGCCAGGCGTACCGGTTCTCGCGCGGCCTGTTGAACTGTGCGCGTACCCTGAAAGTTGTTCAGGTCGGTCGCAGTGAAACCCGGGCACGCAGCATTAACCTTGATGGGTGTCGACTCGAGGTCTATGGCGAAAGCCAGCGTGACTGCGTTCAGAGCAGTCTTCGACGCGCTGTAGCTCGGGCCAAACAACTCCCGGTGCGGACGGTTCGGATCGGCGTTCAGCGTCAGCGAGCCGAGGCCGCTCGATACGTTCACGATGCGTGCTGCCGGCGCTTGACGAAGGAGCGGCAGCATCGCTTGTGTCACGGCGATAACGCCGAACACGTTCGTCTCGAACACCGCGTGCACTTCGGCGAGAGACGCGACGCTTGCGCGGCCCGATCTCGCGGCCTCTTCGAGCGTCCAGCCCGGCTTATCCACATGAG
>JASHWB010000059.1 GCA_030044295.1 Candidatus Acidiferrales bacterium | reverse complement strand
CATGTTTCGAGCGGATCAGGTAGCCACAACCATAGGCTGGCCGGCAGGAAATCCTTTCCAGCAGGAGGTAGCGTTCGCCGATCTGGCTCTTGGTATCCTGGGATTGACTTGCATCTTCCTGCGGGAAAACTTCTGGATCGCAACAGCCATAGCAGTCGTCGTAATGTACTGGGGCGATGCGCTGGGCCATATCGATCAATTGTTGTTGCACGACAATCACAACCCGGGCAATGCAGGAGCTGTCCTTTGGGGCACGATCGCAATTCCAATCGTCACGATCGCGTTACTGGTGTGGCATGCCTCATTCTTGGCGAGGGTGCGAAGCGCGTCCATAGGGGCGCCACGCGATGGCACGCCCGGATCCTAAACGGATTCTGCACGAACGCAGGTAACGTCACCAATCCTGCCATTTGCTAGACGAGTCGCACATAGTTCCCGCCCCCGCGAGTGGCCGAATCCCTGTAGACTCAGCCGGATGACTTCCCCGTACGCGGATTTCCGTCACAGCCGCTTTTTTGGTTCGCTCGACGGTTTGCGCGCCTTCAGCATTATCGGAGTGATCTGGTTTCACGCGTGGTGGGGTACACCCTATTTCGCAAAATTGAGCGCCATCCCGGTACTACGACAGGGCTCCTACGGGGTCGATGTCTTTTTCGTCATCAGCGGTTTCCTGATCACGACGCTGCTTCTGCGGGAGCAGGCCAGATTCGGGACGATTTCCATTCGTGATTTCTATATGCGCAGAGCCTTGCGAATCTGGCCGCTGTACTACGCGACGATCGCGCTATACGTCGTATTGATTGTCGGCTTCGAGAAGGGTCTACGCGAAGCGACCTTCCTACATTATCTGCCGTACTTTTTGACTTACACCTACACATGGTTCATTTCTCCGCATTGGCCGACCGGCCCTTTCAATCTCGCCTGGACGCTTGCGACGGAAGAGCAGTTCTATGCTGTTTGGCCCCTGGTCCTTCGTTTTGTGCGCGGCGCATGGTCCTCAGTAGTGATCGTGGCACTCGTGTTGCTACGAA
This sequence comes from Candidatus Acidiferrales bacterium, assembly GCA_030044295.1. GTDB lineage: Bacteria > Acidobacteriota > Terriglobia > Acidiferrales > UBA7541 > Palsa-295. The sequence goes on along the minus strand of JASHWB010000059.1, from coordinate 1,558 downwards.
TCGCTGCCGGATACGGTTGGACAAATTACTTCCTGCGCCCAGGATTGCTGCCTAGTCGCATCGTTCTCAGCGCTTCCATCGCAATCTGCTTCGGAGTGCTGTTAGCCCAAGCCCTTCACTCGGAAGCCGGCTTCCGACGACTTTACGTTCTGCTCGGCCGCAAGTGGTCAGCGCCTGCCGCAGCGGCTGCCCTTGCGATTTGCCTTTATCCGAAGCACCCCCAATGGCTAGCTTCGTATTTGGCCACAGCCGCGCTCGTGGGAGCGTGCGTGATCCGGGAAGACAGCGGTTTAGCATGGCTGCTTCGTTTTCGTCCGCTTGCTTATATGGGCGTTCTCAGCTACGGAATGTATTTGCTGAATTCCGTGTCGGTTAACGCGGCGGAACGTGGCCTGGAAAAGGTCGGATTCGCAAATCCAATTTTGACGTTTCTTCTGTCGCTGGCCTTAGCGATGGGCGCCGCATTCCTCAGTTACCGGTACTTCGAATCGCGATTCTTGGCCCTGAAAAAGCGGTTCACGCGACTGCGTCCGGATCCTACCGTTGGCGCGCCAGACGCCATCTCTACTGTCCAGCCAAGCGTGTCATTGCATCCGTAACTGGCGAGATGGATTTACGCCGCAGAAGTTCGCAGCCCAGTAGCGCCACTGTGCAGCTTCCAAATCGATGCAACCGCCAGTTCGAGAGAATTTCCGTCCGGGTCGCGAAAATAGATCGAGGGTGGTTGATCGCTGAATGAGAGTTCCTTTTCTATCGGCACACCGTACTGGCTCAGGCGCTGCCGCCAAGCCGCAAGGTCCCCCGGTTCGACACGGAATGCTACGTGTCCCGCTCCCGTTGTTCCGTGAGCAGGAAGCTCCCCAGCTTGTTGGGTTATCTCCGCGCGAAAGAGCAGCAGGACGCTCGGCCCGTGGCCAACCTGCAAAGCGACGCCGCGCCCGCCGGCGAAGTAACCATCCTCGATTTTGCGTAATCCAAGCACATCCTCGTAGAAGGCTATCGCGCGCTCCAAATCCGTCACATACAACGAAGTTTCGAGCACCGCTTTCGGCGAAAAGTCCATATTCGCGCCTCGCGGCTCAAGTATACCCCGTGCGGGCGCCCCCAAAGTTTATGCTATATTCTTGATATCGGAGCAGATGATCGAACGGTGAAAAAGCTGCGCATTTCGGTTGTGGAATTCCTAAACACCGCTCCTCTGGTTTGGGGATTTACGGATGGCCCTCTCGCCGGTAAATACGATCTTTCCTTCGCTGTGCCCTCGCTTTGCGCGGAGGCCCTTCGGAGCGGCCAAGCCGATGTCGGCATCATTCCCGCAATCGAGTATCAGCGCATGAACGGAGTGATCGCCTTGCCCGGGATGGCGATTGCATCGAAGCAGGAGGTTCGCAGCCTTCTCGTCGTCGCGAAGAGGCCGGTTGAGCTGGCGAAGCGCATCGCGCTGGACACGAGTTCCCGAAGTACCGCGGCGCTGGTCCGCATGCTCGCAACCGAATACTGGAAAATTTCCCCCGAATTCGTGGACGCCGCTCCCGAACCATCCGAAATGCTTCAAACG
>JASHWB010000002.1 GCA_030044295.1 Candidatus Acidiferrales bacterium | reverse complement strand
TCAGCTGGGGAACCTCGCAAGGCGGTCCTGAGCATCCGGAGCAAATCAACTTCGGCCGTCGAAAATGCGTCAGCGTTCGTCGCGGAGTTAAGCGGCCCCCCAGGCGCGGATCTCGAAGGCGACTCGCAGGATAGCGAGCGGGCTCCAACGTCCGCCCAGCAAACCTCCGGTCCCACACTCCTCCCGGAAGAATTTCGCCGGTCGGCCTCATATTTTCTTCTGGTCGCGCTCGCGGCGGTATTGCTCGCGTCAGGATGGGCGGCAGGGAGCGGCAGGTTCCGTCCAATCGTCGACAACGTCCAGAAATTCATGCGAACGGCCGCTACAAGTAATCACCCTGCGGCGATCGAAGGAGTGGAAACCGATCGCTTGGTTGTCCCGGTGAAGGAAATCCAGATACTGGACGCGAGCAATCAGCGCCGTTCGATCTCGCTCATCGGCAGCTCTGCTACGAGCGTTCCCGTCGCTCCGAAACCAAGCGCGCCAGCTCCGGCCGACGAGGCGAAGGACACGTCGGGAATGAATTTCCAGGTTTGGACGCTGGCGTCCCCGCAGGGTTCCGCTGCCTCTCGCGATTTGCGTGCGATGCGAAGTGGCGCCCCACCGGTAGTGGAGGGGCCGGTGCGTGGACCGGAGATCTCCGCGGTTGTACCCAGCGGCATTGATGTGACGAATCCGGATTCTCTGCCGAAGCCAAAAGTCATTACTGGAGTTTTGAAGCGCGGCGCGTTGCTCTATAAAGTCGATCCGGTCTATCCAGAGATTGCGGCCGAACAAGACCTTTCGGGCACCGTGACCCTGCAAGCGACCGTCGGGGCGGACGGGACCATCCGCGAAGTTCACGCCGTCAGCGGTTCCAAGCTGCTGGTGCAGTCGGCCGTGGACGCCGTGAAGCACTGGCGATACTCTCCAACCCTGCTCGATGGCAAACCGATCGAGACGCAAGTGGAAATCAGCCTCGTTTTTAGCCAGCCGAGCGAAAAATAAATCCGCTCGATTAGGCCAGCCAAGCCGGCAGATCTCGCGCCGTTACCGTCCGTTTAGAACATGTGGATAGCACAGATTTTCGGGATTGTCCCAATTTGAGCTTCTAAATTCTCACGCCGTTGGGTGCGGTAAACATCACATCGTCCACATTACCGGTGTTCACTACGCCTTTGGGTTCGAAACATACAACTTCTGCTTCTTCATCCGCACAGGTCCTGTGCTCCACTCCGCGAGGCACTACCACACATTCCCCGGGGCTCATTGAGATCGCATAGTCTCTAAACTCGACGCGGAAATTCCCCTTCCAGACCAAGAACAGTTCATCTTCATTTTCGTGATGGTGCCAAGGAAACTGGCCCTTCACCTTAACAATTTTGACCTCCTGCCTATTCAGATCGGCAATGACCTTCGGCCGCCAATGTTCGGCGAACAAGCTAAACTTTTCGTCCAGGTTGATCTTTGTCGTCATACCGTAGCCTCCACACAAGGGCGATTGTCGCCGCTGGAGCTTCGAACTTCAAATTAAGCCGCGATGGGATTTTCCTGCTGTTACGGGATTCCTCTATAATGAGCTTCGCTCTCCCATTTGTGAATTAACTGAATGCCAGGACTCAAAACAGCTCAATCGGTTGGCCTGCCGGGGGTCGGACGGCTACGCGCGCTGCGCCGCGCGGCCCGCCAGCAGCAACCGTCCGCTTCTGCCAAGTTGATCTGGAAGCTGCTGCCGGACGTCTGGGCGTTGATAAAACCCCGTCGCGGCGTGCTGGTGCTCAGCCTGGTCCTCATGGTGATCAACCGTCTGACTGGCCTGGTCCTGCCCTATGCGATGAAGCCCTTCGTGGACCATGTGATTCTGAAGCATCAGATCGCCCTTCTCACGCCTCTGGTCGCCGCGGTCGTGATCGCCACGGCGCTACAAGGAGTCACTTCGTACTCGCTCACGCAGATTCTTTCCAAATCCGCGCAGCGGATGATTACCGATTTGCGTGTACAAGTGCAGGCTCATGTGGGGCGGTTGCCGGTCGCCTACTACGACAAGAACAAAACCGGTGCGCTCGTGTCGCGCGTCATGAGCGACGTCGAAGGCATTCGCAATCTGATTGGCACCGGGCTTATTAATTTTCTCGGTGGTCTTCTGACCGCCGTCTTCGTGCTGGCGTTGTTGCTCCGAATCAGCTTCGCGCTCACCGCCACGGCCGTTGTGGCGCTGCTGATATTCGGCGTCGGTCTTAGCCAGGGGCTGAAAAGAATCAGGCCGCTTTTCCGGGCGCGCCCAAAAATAAATGCGGAGGTGACGGGCCGGCTTACCGAGTCGCTGGGGGGTGTGCGCGTGGTGAAGGGTTATCACGCCGAAGAGCGCGAGGAATCTGTTTTTCAACGCGGCGTGCACCGTTTGCTCGAAAACGTGCTGGATACGCTCACCGCTACCTCGCTGATGGGCGCCGGCGCCACGGCCATGCTGGGAATGATTACCGCGCTGATGCTCTTCATCGGAGCGCGCGAAATTTTCACCGGCAAAATGACACTGGGAGACTTGACCGAGTTTCTGGCGTTATTGGCGATGCTCGTCTCACCGATCGCGCAGATTGCCACCATAGGACCGCAAATGACGGAAGCGCTGGCGGGCCTCGAGCGTACGCGCGAGGTGCTGAATGAGGATCCCGAAGACAAGGATCCGGATCGAACCGTCTCGCTCGGCCGCGTCCAGGGCCGGGTGAAATTCGAGAGCGTGAATTTCGCGTACGAGCCGGGCAAGCCTGTGCTGCACGACGTGCAATTTGAAGCGGAGCCAGGCACTGTGACTGCGTTCGTTGGTCCTTCGGGTGGTGGAAAATCGACGGTCATAGGACTAATCGCCGGATTCTATCGGCCGCTTGAGGGCCAGGTGCTCGTTGATGGAATCGATATCGCGAAAGTGCGATTGGGAACGTACCGCACGCAGCTCGGCGTCGTGCTTCAAGATACGTTTCTTTTTGACGGCACGATTCGCGAGAACGTCGCTTTCGGCCGTCCCGATGCGACCGAGGAAGACGTGCTGGGGGCATGCCGCATCGCCCGTGTGGACGAATTCGCCGAGCATTTCGAGAAGAAGTACGACACCGTGGTGGGCGAGCGCGGCGTGAAGCTCTCCGGCGGACAGAAGCAGCGCGTTTCCATCGCCCGTGCCATTCTGGCCGATCCGCGAATTTTGATTTTGGACGAAGCCACGTCGAGCCTGGATTCGGAATCCGAGGCGATGATTCAGGATGGCCTCCGGTACCTGATGCGTGGCCGCAGCACGTTCGTAATCGCCCATCGGCTCTCCACGATTCGCCGCGCGGACCAGATTCTGGTGGTCGAGTCCGGCCGCATCCTGGAGCGCGGCACGCACGAATCGCTCTACGCGGCTCGTGGTCGCTATTACGATCTCTACACTCGGCAGCACGGTGTGGAAACGAATCTTTTCCTCGCGCCGGGAGAGGGCGATACTCCGCTCGAAGACACCCAGCGCGGCGATGGACCAGGTCCGCGGGCGGAGCCACGCGAGTCCGTACTCCCGGAGGCAATTCGGTTCGTCGAGCGGCAGCGGGGTTAACGTCGCTAGGAATTTCGCTCAATCCGGCGATTCACAAGCTCCGGAAAAATCATATAATCGCTGGCCCGCATGAAATCCGAGCCGTGCCTCAGTTTTTTCCGCGTTGCACCGCGGCTGCGGGAATCGTGTAACTGAAATCGCGCGGAGTTAATTCAACCGATGTCAGAAGTTGTCACCGAAATCTTTGGCGACGCTGCAGCTGGGGACGGTTTGCCGGCCGATCAGCGCCGCTGGGCGATGTTTACCTACCTGATCGGGCTGTCGATGTCCGTTCTCGACGGGAACATCGCCAATACCGCGCTGCCTTCGATAGCAACGCAGCTCGGTGCCAGCCCGGAGGCGTCGATTTGGGTGGTAAACGCGTTTCTGCTGGCAGTGGCGATTTGTGTTTTGCCCCTGTCTTCTCTCGCGGACATTATTGGCTATAAGCGCGTCTATCAAGGTGGCCTTGCGCTGTTCACGGTGGCGTCGATTGGATGCTCGCTGCCGCACTCTCTCACCACGTTGATTATGGCGCGCGTCTTGCAGGGCGTGGCGGCTGCAGGCATGTGGAGCGTTTCGGCCGCGATGCTACGCTACACCTATCCGAAGGCGCTCCTGGGACGCGCGGTCGGATTGAGCGGCATCGTCGTGTTCACGTCCGCCGCAGCAGGGCCAAGCATCGCCTCGGGAATCCTCGCGATCGCCACATGGCATTGGCTTTTTGCCATCAACGTTCCATTCGGCTTGCTCTCGCTGAGCCTTTCGGAGCGCTTTTTGGTCGCGGCACCTGGCACGCGGCATCGCTGGGATCTTTGGAGCGGCGTGCTCAACGCCGCCACCGTTACGCTGCTGATTACGGCGATTGAGGACGTTGGCGTCGCGGGACGCGAGCACTTCATCGTAGCGGAGCTCATCGGCGCGGCAATTCTTGGCGCGTTGCTAGTGCGCAGGCAAATGTCGCTGCGGAATCCCATGCTAGCCGTCGATCTGTTCCGCAAGCCGATTTTCAGGCTTGCGGCCACCGCTTCGTTCTGCGCTTTCATGGGCCAGGGCCTCGCCTTTGTCGTCCTGCCTTTCTATTTCATCGATGGACTGGGGGTTTCGCAGGTTCGCGCGGGGCTGCTGCTCACACCGTGGCCGCTCGCCGCCGGCCTGATGTCGCATTTTTCCGGTCGATTGGCGGACCGCTACCCGTTCTGGCTGCTCGGAACCATCGGCATGACCGTCATGACGGGAGGCTTGTTGCTGCTTGGAATGGCGCCTGCGCACCCGACTACGTTCCAGATCGTCTGGCGCGCGGCTGTCGGCGGCGCGGGGTTCGGATTTTTTGGCGCTCCCAACAACCGGGCGCTTGTGGCCAATGCTCCGCGCGAACGTGCGGGCGGCGCGGGGGGAATCAGCACCATGTCGCGCCTGATGGGACAGGCGATCGGTATCGCCATCGTCGCAATGATTTTCGGTCTGACCGCTCACGGCGAAGTGACCCTTCACAACTCCGCGTTCGCGTTGCTTTGCGGCTCGGCATTCACGGTATTGGCAGCTGCTGTCTGTTTTGGCAGCTTCCGCCAACCGCACCTGGAGCCGGCGTAGAAGTCTGCCTGAGCGCGAATTTAGCTATCGTTTTTTTCGTTCAATCGAATCAGAAATTTTTATCGGAAGAAATAGCGGTGATTTGGCCCGCATTTTGGGCCGTTTTGCGACTTCCAGGCAGCGAACGGTTGCCGCCGCCACACAAGCAGGCTCCCTGCGGAACCTAGCACGCTAATTCAATAACTTAGAGTCGAATGCTATAGTATTACGACGGCTGAGGCGTGATCGGCCGGGGCTGGGATCTAACCACGCGGCAAATCTGAAGCATGCGATCCTTCCGCGCTTTCGGCGCGGCCAAGGGTAGTTCTAGCCGTAACGCGAGTGAGCCTGCAAGCGACGTATTCGATGTCATGAAGCCATGAATCAAGGTCATCCATTCTTGGGATTTCCCGCACCGCAGGGCTTGTACCATCCGCAGCACGAACACGATGCTTGCGGCGTGGGATTCGTCGCCAACGTTGAGGGGAAAAAATCGCACGAGATCGTGATGAAGGGCGTGCAGATTCTGATCAATCTCACGCATCGCGGCGCGTGCGGCTGCGATCCTCAGACGGGCGACGGCGCCGGCATCCTCATTCAAATTCCGCACGCATTCTTCGACCGCGAATGCGCAAAGCTGGGCTTTAGTTTGCCGGGGCCAGGCGAATATGGCGTCGGCATGGTTTTTTTGCCCGTCGATCCGCAGGAGCGTCTCCTGTGCGAAGGAATCCTCGAAAAAGCCGCCAAGGAGCAAGGCCTCTCCGTCCTGGGGTGGCGCGATACACCCATCAACGGCAACACAATCGGGCGCCTGGCGCGCAACACTCAGCCCTACATCGAGCAGATTTTCATTCGCCGCGGCCGCGATATGGACCAGGACGCGCTCGAGCGCAAACTCTATGTAGTGCGCAAGCAAGCCGAAAACCTGGTGGCGCAAACGGATTTGAAGGAGAAGGACTTCTTCTACGTCCCTTCTCTTTCATCGCGCACCATCGTCTATAAAGGGCTTTTGCTCGCGCCGCAGATCACGCACTTTTACAAAGAACTTTCCGACCCGGATGTGACCAGCGGCCTTTGTCTGGTCCACCAACGCTTTTCAACCAACACCTTCCCCAGCTGGAAGCTGGCGCACCCCTA
>JASHWB010000058.1 GCA_030044295.1 Candidatus Acidiferrales bacterium | reverse complement strand
CTACTACGGCTACGTCGAGCAGGCGGGCCAGCAGGCGCCGAAAACTCGCCATGTCCCGACCAACCGCGTCGAGGGCAAGGGCTTCTATTGGAAGCAGGACAATGGCGCCGAGACGCTGGAGTTCTATCCCTCAGCGGCGTACTCGCATTTTGTTGAGCTGTCGCGCTTAGGCGGCGAACTTGGGTTCTGCGGACCGTCCGACTACATCAAGGTCAATGATGACCTGTATATCTACACCCGCACCGAATGCGAGTTCTCCGGCACCTTCACGTCCTACGTTTGGGACGCCAACCGCGTCGAACAAGTCGGCGTGCGCCTCGGCTTCAACGCCAACGACGCGCTCGAGTACTACCTCTTCCGCGGCAAGGGCGAATGGCTCGGCCAGCTCGCACAATTCGAAAAATTCGGTGATGAGAGCGGCAATCCTGTTCCTGCTGCTGCTCCCGGACAAAAGGCGGCCAAGGGCGCGCGCCGCGTCTATCGTCCCTTTGAAACCATGCCGAAGATGACCAAGGAACAGGTGGACGCCGTCTGCGCCAAGCACACATCCGCTTTCGCGCCGCGCGGCATTTCGCCCGGCGCGCAGACTTCGGCCTCATCCATGGCCGGCAACCTCGGGCCAACCACCGATTTCCTCGTCGGCAAGTCATTCACGCTTCGGTACGACACCGCTCCGGCGATGGAATACCGCATCGACGATGCCGAAAATTTGCAGTGGCGCAAGGAAGGCGGCAACTGGACCAAGGCTCGCTATCAGGCCTTCCAGTCCACGCCGGGAGTAGTCCTCTTCGGCCACCTGCTCGAAGGCGAGCCGAATCACGACGGCCATTGCATCGTCGCGGATTTCGAAGAGGGCCTCGTCACCTGCTTCAACGGCTTCCTCAACACGCCTTATTTTGCGAACGAAGCGGGTGTTAAGATCTACTTCGGCGTTATCGAAATGGACGGCCTAATTCCCCCGAAATATCGCCGCCACGTGCTCACCGACGAGATGGTCGGCCGCGCCGTCAGCCAGAACTACGCGCCCGGCCTCACCTCCATGCATCTCTACACCACGCCCTACTCGCTCTCCTGGATCATCTTCACCGGTACCGATTCCGGCGGCCTCGAGTGGAGCGGCCCCGCGAATTACGTGAAAATTCGCGATGGCTTGTACTTCATGTATTGGCTCGAGGAAGCCTGCAACGGCACGCTCGGCACCATCCTCGTCAACTTGCATACCATGCGCGACGTCGGCATCGGCTACAACTGCGGCGCGAACGGCCTCAACATGAATGCGCTCGGGGCGCACGAACGTCTCGCTGGCACGCTCAACGTCAGGAAGTTCTACCAGGTGAAGGACACGGGAGGCATGGATCTATGAGCCCGAAAAATTCTGCCACGCGTCGTTCGTTTCTGAAAAAAGGCGCTCTGCTCGCCGTTCCGCTCGCTGCTGCTGCCGCGCCCGCTGCAATCGCCGCGGACGACTCGCTGAAATCGCGCCTCGCGCGCCTCGAAGACGAAGCCGCCATCCGCAACCTGCATCATTCATGGCTCAAGCAAGCGAGCACAGGTACAGGCACGTCGTCATCGGTCCGTTCCAAAGGTGCGACCGATGAAACAGTCCGCAACATCGCGGCTGATCACGCTGCGCCCGCCGACGCCATCGAAATCGCCCCGGACCGCAAGACCGCCTCCGGCCGTTTCCATTGCGTCGTCGAGGTCGAAACCTCGATCGCGCCGGACTCCACCCTCGCGCAAATGGCTCACGCCCAGGGCAGCGGTTTCGTCCGCCGCACCGAACGCCGCCTGCTGCGCGTCGCGTACGCGAAGTCCGCTGGCGCCTGGTCCGTCGCAAGCGCTGAATTCGCGTCTGCGTAGCTCCAGCTTCCGACAAAAGCTGTCATCCCGAACCCGGTCCCGACGATTTTTGTCGGAAACGCGGGTGAGGGATCTGCTGTTCGCTTTTTTGCGGCCGCATTCTTCGCGTTCTTTGCGACCGGGGTGCGGATTCTGCTTTTGACTTTTCGGGTGCCCTTTATCCCGACCGCAATCGAAGACAATCCGCCGCATTCTGTGCAGAGGGGTGGGTATGGCGCCTGCTGCTCTTCTCACCCGTAGCTCGTCCTCTGGTTAATGATCTCCCGTGCATGTAACGTTTTTGGTCCCTTGCACGTCTGCTACTGGCAGAGAGCCTGCGCCCAGCGCAGCCCACCTCAACGAGGAGAAAAACGAACGCCATGAAGACAAAATCGATTCTGCTCGCAGCAGTCTGTGTTCTGGTTCTATCGCTCGCGCATGTCACGCGCGCCCAGAACGCCAACGTCGCTGGCGCCTGGACACTCACCATGCCCGGCCGCAACGGCAACGTCATGAATGAGACGATGACGCTTCAGCAGGACGGCACCAAGCTGACCGGCACCATCAAGGGACGTCGCGGCGATGAGCCCGTCACTGGCACCATCACCGGCAACGACATCGCCTTCTCCGTCGCCATCAGCACGCCCAATGGCAACCTTAGCCTTGATTACAAGGGAACTGTGGACGGCGACTCGATGAAGGGCACCATGCAAGTCATGGGCAACAGCGTCAACTGGACTGCCAAGAAGGGCGCGGCACCCGCCGGTGGTGACTCCGGCGGCAACGGCGG
>JASHWB010000057.1 GCA_030044295.1 Candidatus Acidiferrales bacterium | reverse complement strand
CCAGCACCGGCTTTCCAGTTACTCTGAGCACGGACGGAGACAACTCCTTGCAGGGAAGCAGTCCGAACGGCGTCAACAATCGCTATTTGGATCTGCCGGACTTCACAGGAGAGGCTGTAGACATCACGAATCCGCACGGCAACGCCGGGCTGCAATATTTCAACCCCAACGCCTTCAAGGACAACGCCATCGGCACGGTCGGTGACGCGCCACGGCGGTATTTCTCCGGTCCTGGCATGCTCAATACCGATCTGGTGCTGCAACGGAATTTCGACTTCAGCGAAACCAGAGTGCTGCAATTGCGTCTAGAAGCATTCAACGTTTTCAACCATACGCAGTTTTTCGGTCCGACGGCCGTGAATGGCGATGTGGATAATCCGCTATTTGGGCATGTGGTGGATGCGGCGTCGCCTAGGCTGATTCAGATCGCCGCAAAATTCCAGTTCTGAGTATTATCCGGGCAGGATTCGTCGCCGCTCGCTTCGATCGCATCGAATTCCTTTGGCTGCGGAAAGTCGTGCCGAACTGCTCGCCGATTTGCTAGAGTCCCAGCGGTGCTCTCACCTTCCCGTTTCCATTGGCGCGCTCTTACCGACGACGGCCCCGACAGCGTGCGCCCGCGCATTCTTGCCGTTTACGCCGTCCTGTTCGCGTTTAACGCCGCAGCCTGGCTGTGGGCCGTGCTTGCCTTCCGTCACTTTCCCGTGCTGCTCGGTACCGCCTTGCTTGCTTACAGCTTCGGCCTGCGTCACGCCGTTGATGCCGACCACATTGCGGCTATCGACAATGTGACGCGCAAGCTGATGCAGGAGGGAAAGCGTCCCGTCGCGGTCGGCCTCATGTTTTCACTCGGACATTCCACCGTAGTGGTCTTTGGAGCGGCAGCAATCGCGGGCGCAGCGCTGGTGCTACAACACCGCATGGACGAGATCCGCGTAATCGGTGGAGTGGTCGGTACGCTCGTGTCGGCGTTTTTCCTGTTCGCTATAGCCGTCGTGAACCTGATCGTTCTGCGCTCGATCCTCTCAGTTTTCTCGCGCGTGCGCCGCGGCGAACCGTACGTTGAAGAAGATCTCGACATGCTTCTCGCAGGCCGCGGCTTTCTGGCGAAGATGTTCCGCCCGATGTTCCGCATGATGCGCCGCAGCTGGCACATGTATCCGCTCGGATTTCTCTTCGGCCTCGGCTTCGACACCGCCACGGAGATTGGCGTACTCGGGCTATCCGCCGCCGAAGTGTCCAAGGGCCTCTCTTTTTTATCGATTCTGATTTTCCCAGTCTTGTTCGCGGCGGGAATGTCCCTGATCGACGCGACCGACAACATCCTGATGCTCGGCGCATATGGCTGGGCCTTCGTCAAGCCGATACGCAAGCTGTACTACAACATCACCATCACTGGCGTCTCAGTCCTCGTCGCTCTCATCGTCGGAGGCATCGAGGCTCTCGGCCTGCTCGTCGGCCACTTCCGTTTCTCCGGAACATTTTGGGCCGCCATCGCGGAACTCAACGGGAGTTTTGGCGCGCTCGGCTATGGCATCGTCACGCTGTTTGTCCTCAGTTGGATCGTCTCCGCTGCCATCTACAAATGGCGACGCTTCGACGAACTCGAACCCGATCGGCTCCGAACTTCAGAATAACCCCGGCTGGCGCCGAGGCTCTTCCATTCCGAAGTGCTTGTACGCGAGGGCCGTTGCCACGCGCCCGCGCGGCGTGCGGTCCAGCAATCCGAGCTGCATCAGGTACGGCTCATAGATTTCCTCGATGGCGTCCTCTTCCTCGCTGAGTGACGCAGCGATCGTATTCAGGCCAACCGGGCCACCCGCGTATTTCTGAATAACCGTTAGCATCAGGTTGCGGTCGGTTTCGTCGAGACCGTGCTCGTCCACGCCGAGCATCTTCAGCGACTCGCGCGCCACGCCGAGTGTGATGTGGCCTTCCGCGCGTACCTCGGCAAAATCGCGCACGCGCCGCAGCAAACGGTTGGCTACACGCGGAGTACCCCGGCTGCGGCGCGCGATTTCCGCCGCGCCTTCCGGATCGATGGTAATGCCCAGGATCTTCGCCGACCGCCCGATGATTTTTTCCAAATCATCGGGCGTGTAAAAGTCCAGCCGATGGACGATCCCGAAGCGCGACCGCAGAGGCGCCATCACCAGGCCCGCGCGTGTCGTGGCACCGACCAGCGTGAACCGATTCAACTGATACGGATGCACTCGCGCGCCTGGCCCCTGCCCAATGATCAGGTCGACGCGAAAATCCTCCATCGCCGGATACAAAATCTCTTCGAGCGCCGGTTGCAAACGATGAATTTCGTCGAGGAAGAAAAAATCGCGGAGTTCGAGTCCCGTCAGAACGGCGGTCAGGTCGCCTTTTTTCTCCAGCAGCGGCCCGGAGCTGATTTTGATCGACGAACTCATCTCCCGGGCCAGAATCTGCGCCAGCGTTGTCTTGCCCAGACCCGGCGGTCCGTACAGCAGCACGTGATCGAGCGCCTCGCCGCGGTTCCGTGCCGCCTCCACGGCGATTTGCAAATTCTCTTTTACGCGGTCCTGCCCGATGTAGTCGCCAAAGTTCGCCGGACGCACGGTTGCCTCGATGCGAGCGTCCTCGTCGAACGCCCGCCCTGACACAAGCCTCCGCGCTTCGGTCATCTCGCTCATCGCACCGAACAGCATACCTTAATCCGGGGCTTCGCGAGGAGACTCGGCGGCCTCACCAACCACGCGAATGCAGCCACATTCTTACCCACAGCAGGCCTAAACCGACGATCGTCCCGATCAGCGGCTTGTACTCGCGGTTGCGCCAGTACAGCGGCCAGGAAAACCTTTTAGACGGCGGCTCATTCGTCTGCAGTTTGTCCCTCGGCTGCGCCGGATGGCGGGGGAAAAACAGCGGCACGCGCGCCGCGTACTCCTCGAAGGCCCCGCCGAACCTCGTTTGCAAATCCTCTTCTTCATTGCGCATCACGGCATAGTAGAAAATTGCGAAGTACGCGATCACGAACGCGCCATCGGCCCAGGAACCACCTACGATGGCGAAACCAAGCGCCAACAGCGCGCTGCCGAAATATAGGGGATTGCGCGTCGCGGCGTACGGACCCGTCGTAGCCAGTTCGCGGTCTTTCTGCAAATGGCCCGCGGCAAGCCCGCGAATGATTAGCCCAAACGCTGCGATGATCGCCCCGAGCTCGATCGAACGGTACGATGGCTGTGCGAAAATCCAGAAGAGCACCGCGACGGGATAGCCCGCGCGCACCCGCCAGCGCATCCAGAATTTGCGTGGCTTGCTCAAAAATCGCCGCCTCTCTTGCAAAATCTCACTCGAACTCTCGCTCATGCACAGCTTGCGCTTTGTGGAGCGGAAGGACGCCGCGTTTAGATTAACGAGCCCCCGGTCGCTGCAGCCGAGCAAGCATCTCGCGCGTCGAGTGCCGCTTCGGATCTCCCACGATGGCCACGCGAATCCCGAGCAGTTCGGCCAATTCGCGCTCCGGTACAGTCTCCGCTGTGTAATCAGTTCCCTTCGCGTGAACATCCGGCCGCAATTCGCGCAGCAGAGGCTTTACATCCAGATCGTCAAAAATCACCACGTAATCGACGGCCTCAAGCGCGGCCACCAGCGCTGCCCGGGCGCGCTCGGTCAGGATCGGCCGCCCCTCGCCCTTCAGTTGCTTCGCGCTGGAATCGGAGTTGACGCCGACGACGAGCAGGTCGCCTTCGGCCCGGGCCGCTTGCAAGTAACGCACATGGCCCGCGTGCAAAAGATCGAAAATACCGTTGGCGAAGATGATTTCCTTCTCCGCCCGCCGGCACTCGTCGATCACTTCGCGTACGCCGTCAAGGGAAAGAATCTTTTCGCGCGTGTCCATGGAATTCGGCTGAATTTGGTGTGTCGCCTACCGCTGCGCCGTCGCCTCGCGGCGCAGGGCCGCTTCCAGTTCCGCACGCGTGAGCGTCGCAGTCCGCCGCTTCATCACCACGATTCCGCCTGCGTAGTTTGCCAGGTGAGCCGCCTCCAAACAGGAAGCTCCCGCCGCAAGCGCCAGGGTGAATACAGCAATTACCGTATCCCCTGCTCCGGTCACGTCCACGGGCGCGTCCGAACCGTAAATCGGAATATGTAGCGGCCGCTTGGCTCCGGCGCTCTGCGACGCGGCGCGCTCGAATACCGCCATGCCGTCCTTGCCGCGAGTCACGACCAGGCATTCCGCCGCGATCTCACTCAGCGCGCGGTGCCCGAGATCTTCGAGCTTGCGCACGTCGGTGCCGATCTGCTCGTGATAGGCGGATTCCAGTTCCGCTTCATTCGGAGTCGCTGCCATCACGCCTGTATCCGCGTACTCGAGTAAGCGGTACCGAGAATCGAGCGTGATGCGTTTCACGCGCAACGCTTTCACCAACTCTGGTGTCGCTGCGCCAAATCCATAGTCCGATACCAGGACGGCTCCCGCACGCTTAGCCGCCTGCCGTGCCTTGCGCGAAATCGAATCCCGCGTGGCTTCCGGCAACGCAGCGGGGGGCTCGCGGTCCACGCGCAGCACCTGCTGCTCCGTCGTGTGCGTCCAACCGGCCAGGTAGCGCGTCTTCCGAGGGGTCACGGCACCTCGTGCCCGTACGATGCGGGAAGTGTCCACACGCCTGCGTCGCAGGCACTCGACGAGCATTTGCCCTCCGTCGTCGTCGCCCACGAGTCCAACCGCCAATACACGGACACCTAGCTCGGCCAGGTTCGCTGCCGCGTTTGCCGCCCCGCCCGGATAGGTTTCCGTCCGCCGGTGGCGCAGAATCAGCACCGGTGCTTCGCGCGAAACGCGCGAAATCTCGCCCGAGACGAACTCGTCGAGCACGAAATCACCCACTACACAGATCGTCTGCCGCGAAAACGCCGCCACGATGTCCAGTAGCCGTGTCAAATCGACAGTCGAGTCAGCAGCGTTCGTGGTGGTACGTCGCGTCCGCCCCTTACCCTTGCGATTGGCGGGAATCAACGGTTCCTCTCGATTGGCGGGATCATCCGCGGGAAAGTATCACACAGCCGCTCTAGCCGGCAAAGTGCGCGCCACTGAGTGTTCGTGTCGCGCAGCACCCTGCCGAAGCTGAACAGGGCCGTCCGGGGTATCGTTCTTTTCTTCCTGCTTGTTCGAGAGATATAGGCAACGGTCGAAGCGGCTAGTGAGTTGCGGTTCCGCGCCGCAGGACTCTGAGTTTCAGGCAGACTAGGCGGTTATTTCAAATAGACCTTTGGCTCGACGGACATCCCGATGCGCAGGAACTCGTCTTTGTTCTGGCCGGGGTTAACGGTTATTTTGACGGGAATACGCTGCACTACTTTCACGTAATTCCCCGTGGCGTTCTCCGGCGGAAGCAGGCTCAGGCGGGCACCCGTAGATCCTGAAATGCTGTTCACGCGCCCTTTATACGTGCGGCCATCGGAATCGACGCTGATTTCTACTGACTGACCAGGTCTCATGTACTTCAGTTGCGTTTCCTTGAAATCGGCCGTCACCCAAAGACCTTCAATGGGGGCAACTGTCAGCAGTTGCTGACCTGGCTGGACGTTCATGCCTTGCTCGACATTGCGGATCACCAATCCGTCCACGGGCGCAACAATTTTCGTGTATTGAAGATTCAGCTCGGCTTGTTCAAGGGCGGCGCGCTTGCCGGCAACGTTCGCGAGGGCCGCCAAGGCACGCTCCCGAGTAGTGCGAACCTGCTGCGGGCCCGTTTGCGCAGCCCGCAAATCCGCCTGGGCTTGGACCAACCGTGCACGAGCCTGTTGAACTCCCTGATTCGCCGCCGCCACGGCGGCTTGCGCGGCTTGAACGGCGGCAGCTGAAGAAGCAGCATCCGCGACCGCTTGGTCGTAAAGCTGTTCGGAAATTTCCTTTTTCTGGACGAGCTGATGATAACGCCCCAAATCGTCCTGCGCTTTCGTGTTGTTGGCCTGGGCTTGGACGAGTTGCGCACGCGCTGCGTCAAATTGCTGTTGTGCTGCGGTGATGCCCGCTTCGGCGTTCGTCACCTCGGCTTCCGACGTGGATTCTTGGCTCGTAGTGCTAACGCTTGTGACTGGTACTGTGATGCCCGCAGCGCGGGCGGTGGCTTCCGCGTCCGCGAGTGCGGCCTGCGCCTGATCGACGGCAACTTGATAGTCGCGCGGGTCGACTTCGACGAGCACCTGACCCGCCTTTACGAGCTGATTGTCGTCTACGTAAACGCGCGAGACGTAGCCGGAGATGCGCGCGCTCACTGGATACAGATAACCATCCACTTGGGCGTCGTCGGTCGATTCGTAACTGGAGAAATATCTCCACGCGAAGTAGCCGCCGATCGCTAGCGCAATCAATATGGCGATCAGGAACCACCGGGCCGCTGGCCGGTCCCGAAGGAACCGTGAGGCCCGCGCTGTGGGAGGCGCCGCCGAGTGCGCTTCGCCGTGTGTCGGGCTGCCGCCGGAAGCGCTGGGCGGGTTTTCGACTTCCGTCTGCTGTGCCATAGCTCTATTTTTCCTCGAAATACTGCTTCACGCCGGATTCCGCCACACCGAGCGCACGGGCCAACGAAATTTTCGCGTAGTTGTCGAGATACAAACTGGAGATGTACTGCTGCTGCGCGCTGGCTACTTCTTGTTGCGCCTGGACGACTTCGACGGTGTCCGTCACGCCGGCAGCAAAGCGATCGCGAGACTGCGTGAGTGTTTGCTCGGCAAGATCGATGTTGCTTTGCGCCACGACAACGCGCTGCTCGGCGGAGTCAAGATTCAGGAGCGCGGTGCGGACCTGCGCGTCGACTTGGGCTCGCAAATCGTCGAGCTGATCGCGAGCCTGCTGCAACTGCGCCGCGGCTTGCAAGACGTCGCCATGCACGCGATTTCCCTGAAAAATCGGGACGGTCAGCGTGCCGCGTATATCGAAAACGCCGTGGCTCGCGACATTTGGGTAAGTTCCGGCGAGGCCATAGTCAGCGCTGAACGACAGGGATGGCAGATATCCCGCTTCGGCGGCGCGCTGGGAATCTTCCGCGGCGCGGACGCTGGCGAGCGCGGCCTGGTAATCGGAGCGCGAGGCGTACGCTTGCTTCAGTGCCTGATCGAGCGATAGTCCGGCCAGCGGCTGATAGGGAGTCTTGTCTGTTAAATCGAACTGCTGCCCAGGGGCGAGGCCGATCGTCCGGGCAAGAGTAAGTTTTTGAATCGCGAGATCGTTCTTTGCCTGAATTAAGACCTGCTGCTGTGTCTGCAATTCTACTTTGGCGCGCAGCGCATCGATCGACGGCGAGGTGCCGGCTTGTACCTGGTCGGATGCCTGCTGATAGAGCGCCTGCGCGGTGTTCACCTGGGCGGTCGTCGAGTCTACGGTCGCCTGGTCGGCGATGGCCTGGACGTAGGCATATCCGACTGCCAGCACGACGAGATCGCGCGCGTCCTTATAGGTGTATTTGGCTGCTTTGACTTTCTCGGAGGCGGCGCGGGCGCCGTTCCAGGCCTGCCAGTCGAAAACGGATTGAGTTACATAAGCGCGGGCATCGAAGTATTGGAAAGGGCCTATTACGGCCGGAATCGGAAGCCCGGGTAAGCCGCTGAATCCGAATTCGGCTATATCCACTTTCGAATCGTCAATGTAAGTGGATGTATTCAAATTCGGCAGCAAGCGGCTGAGTTCCTGCCAGCGCTGGCCGCGCGCGGCGAGAAGACTCTGGCCAGACAGCAGAAGCCCCAAATTGTGTTGCAATCCGCGCTGGATCGCGTCTTGCAAAGACATTTTCAATACGCCTGGAACCAATGGCTCAGGTACGCTGCCGGAATACGCGCTGCCCGTCTGCGGCATAGTAGGCATCGGCGCCGAAACGGCCGGAGCTGACTCGGACGGATACGACGGCCCCGGCGAGACCGCGCCAGGAGTAGCGTTCTGCGCGCGCGCTGTCAGTGCAGCGACAAAGGGCAGCGCTGCCACAACGCAAGAAATTGCGAAGCGACTAGCCAGACAACCTCTCCTTCGAATCGAAAGCTGGTTGGATGAACCTCGCGCCATTAAGGACTCGAGCAGTGGCTGGATTTTCATGATCTTTTGTCACGCGGAGCACCCGTTCGCCGTCGGCCCGCGTGTAGACGTCGCTTCTTACCAGCGAGCAAGTTGGGCAGTAGTAGGGCCCAGACGTCCTCGGCCGTCCTGCGCAACGATGAATCCGGATTCAGAGCCCAAGCGACCGCAACTCCCAAAAGGACCACCTGTGTGAGCCGCGCGAGTTCGGCGGCAGACGCGTCACGTCGAATTTCACCGCGCTCCTGCGCGATCTGGAAAATTTGGGTTACCAGCTGGCGGCCCGTTTTCAGGCGCTTCTGCAGCTCGGCCCGCACTGGTGCGCAGGAGGCATGCGCCGCATAAATCGCGCGCAGTAGCGCTGGGCTTTCCGTTGCTTGACCCGCGAGGTCGGTAGCCAATTCCCCCAAAGCAGGCAGAACCGGCCCCGCTCGCGCGCGATCCAGGGCGCGGTCGATTTCAGCGAGTCGCTGAGCGCCAAAGGTCGCCAGGACGTGCTCCTTGGTCGGAAAATAATTGAAAAAGGTTCCCTTGCCGACGTCCGCGGCTTCGGTGATGTCCTCGACGGTCGTTTCCAGAAAGCCGTGTTTGGCAAAGAGATCAAGCGCGGCGCGAAACAGCCTCTCTCGCGTCTCGGCGCGGCGGCGTTCGCGGCGGTTCCCGCGAGGTGCCTGCTTATATGGAATCGGGATCGTACTCGATGACATAGCAGCCTGGGTTAGATGACCAAAGGACAAACACGACTATAAGTCAGTATTGAGCGCAAGTCAACTGCACAACGGCATCTTACGCGCGATGAAAGCAACCGAGCCGGGAGGCTTGCCCCGGCTCGGCGAAGCGTGCGTCGTGCGTCTCAGCCGAAATCTAGTGGGAGAGATTCTTGGGGCTATGCTGGTTCAGCGTCTCGATCAACAGATGCGCAGATTGAGGCACGGGCACCGCGCCGTGAAGCGCGATATCCTTCGCGGAAATCTTGCGCCCGTAGATGCGTTCGTTGGCGTCATTATCGGGTCGCAACGTCGAGCCTTCGAGCGAAATGCCCGCGAAGAGCCCGCGTGAGCGGGAATACGTGAGAATTTCAGCGCGCATGGCCGCGTCCGTATCCGCCTCAGCTGCCCGGCCCTTCGGCCCCGCCGCTGCAGAGGCATCCGCCCCCAGTTTAACCTTGCTGCTCAGAATCGAACCGGCGCCGGATGAGTTCATTACCAGGAGTACGAAGTCGGTGGCCTGGCCTCCCAACTGGAATCCGAAGCTGCCTCCTTCGAGGGCCATCATCGTGGGAGCGCCCCATGGGCCTTGAAAATTATCGCCGCTGCGGCAAGTCATCGCGCCGCGCCCATAGCTGCCACCAACTCCGAACGCTAGCTTGATCACCGACGGAATCACGATAACGCAATCGGCTTTATCGATCAGGCTCTGTGGAATATCGTCTGGGATGTTCAAAATTTCCTTCATTACTTCCCCGGAGTTTTGCAGACGGTTTTCGTCGGTTTGCTTATTGTCTGCCTGAGCCGAGGCGGAGGCGAAAAGCGAGAGCAGTCCGAGGAGCATAACGGCCAACAGGTACGGGTGTATCTTCTTCATTCCCAACCTCCAATTGACACAAAGATGATAATTGTTCGTCGTGCTGAAGCGCAAGCTCAGGCCGGGGGGAGCCGCAATACCGTGAGGATGGCCTATAATTGCGGATCAAGAGCTCGCACTATATGTATAGATTCCCCAAAGGCCAAGACGGTTGCCGGCGGCATATGGCTGCCGGGGGTGCGGCCATATCCGCGATGGCGCTGCTTGTGGCGTATGCGACGGTCGCGTACGGGGGTACCGCGCGGGCAACGACCCACTCGGACGTCTCGCAGTTCCGCGACCGCGTGGAAGCAATTTTGACTGGAGAATCCGCCTCTCGATCGTATTGGGGCATTCTGGTTGCGGACCGCGACACCGGCGAGGTCCTGTACTCCATCAATCCAGACCATTTCTTTGCGCCCGCTTCGAACGCCAAGCTCATCACCACGGCCCTCGCCCTCGCGACGCTTGGCCCGGACCACAGGTTTCGTACCACGCTGGAATCGGATGGAACGCTTGGCCCGGACGGAAGACTTTCGGGAGACTTGATTCTGGTGGGACGTGGCGATCCCGATTTATCCAACCGCATTTTCCCGTTTGCGGGTGAATTCGCGCGCCAAGGTCCGATCGACAAGATTTTCGCCGACATGGTGGATGCCGCGGTTGCCAAAGGACTGCGCGAGGTTGACGGCGATATCGTCGCGGACGACAGTTACTTTCCGTACGATCCGTACCCGGCCGGATGGAGCGTCGGCGATCTGTTTTTCGACTTTGGCGTGCCGGTCAGCGCGATTACGTTCAATGACAACATCGTTTCGATCGTGATTCAGCCCGGCGCACGTCCAGGCGATTCAGCGCTGATCAGCACGCAACCGGCGGCGGCGCTTGAAACCCTCGCGCATTCGGTCACGACCTCGCCAGCCACTGGAATGCCGGAAATCGCCGTGGTGCGGCAACCGGGAGCGAATTTCCTCCTGTTGCGCGGAACAATTCCAGCGGGACACGCCCCCGTGAAGCTCGATTTGGCGATGATCGCTCCGGTCGAAACGGCCGCGCGTACGATCGAGGGCTTGCTTGAGGCACGCGGCGTCCGCGTGACCGGCGGGATTCGCGTGCAGCATTCAGCTCCGCCGGAAACCACGGCTGCAGGCGAACCCGTATTGCCGGTGGTGATACCGCAGGAGCCAAAGCATCCGATGGTTCTGGCCGAACATTTGTCGCCGCCGTTGCGCGAAAGCATCGAGCTCACGAACAAGATCAGCCAAAACCTGCACGCCGAAATTCTTCTTCGCGCAGTCGGGCGCGAAAAATTGGGACTCGCATCAACCGCTGCCGGATTGAAAGTGGAGCGGGAGTTCCTGCATTCAGCGGGCGTCCCGGATGGCGACGTGGTGCTCAGTGACGGCTCGGGGCTCGCGCGCGACGATCTCGTTACGCCCCGGGCGATGGTTGATCTCCTGCGGTACGCTTCGCGTGCGCCATGGGCGAGCGATTTCATAGCCAGTTTGCCGGTCTCCGGAGCGAATGGCACTTTGAACGGCCGCATGAGGAATTCTCCGGCGACCGGCTTGATACAGGCGAAGACCGGCGCGACGGAACGTGTTCACGCGCTCACCGGCTATGCTACAACGCTGCGCGGGGAGTACCTTGTGTTCTCAATATTTTGCAATAACGACGCACAGCACGGCGCAGAGGCTACCAAACCTTTGGACGACATCGCGACAGCCATGGTCGAAACGCTCGGTTCCGTCCCCGCAATCAGCGAGTCCGCGCGCGCAAAGGGCGGGGCACAATGATGAAGCGCTCCGAGCAAATCGTCACGGTTTTCGGAAGCTCGCGGCCCCGGCCGGACGATCCGCAGTACCTATCAGCGCGCGCACTGGGAGCTGCGCTGGCGGGGAAAGGATGGGTGGTTTGCAGCGGCGGATATGCCGGGGTCATGGAAGCCGTCTCGCGCGGCGCCAAAGAAGCTGGGGGACGAACTCTCGCGGTGACTGCCCACTGTTTTTCATCTCGCGCCAACCGCTGGATCGACGAGGAAATTTGTGTCGACACGTGGCAAGAGCGCCTTTTCGAACTGATCGCGCGCGGCCACGGCTATATTGCGTGTCCAGGGGGCACGGGCACATTGGTTGAGCTCGCCGTGGTTTGGGAAATGTTGAACAAACGCGTGATGCGCAAGAAGCCTATGATCGTGCTCGGAAAATTCTGGCAACCGGTGATCGAATGCGTCCGCGAGATCGAAGTTTGCCACGATTCACGTTGGAATGAGCGCGATGGCCAGTTGATCTACAGTGCAGGCACGCCCGAGGACGCCGTCGAGTTCCTATCGTCAAGTTTCGGCGCGGCTGGTACGCCGACGAAAACTAAAGCGTTTCGAAGGCGAAAAATTCCAGCGACCTGATTCCTACGTGCATCCGCGCTAAAATCCAAATCACGAGGAAAGTGTGTCGCGACGCGCGGAAGAACTGCTCGAATTCGATCAACTGAAAAGAATCATCAGCGGAATGAGTACGTGTGCGCCCGGGATGCAGGCGGTCCAATCGCTCGAGCCATCCCAGGACGCGAATGCGTTGAACGCTGAGTTCGCGCTGGTGGGCGAAGCGGTGGAGCATCTACGCGGCGGATCAGATCTGGGATTCGGCTCGCTCGCCGATCCTGGGCCGTGGCTTGCGCGATTGGCGGTGCCCGGTTCGGTATTCTCGCCGGACGAACTTCTGCGTGCGGCCACGCTGATGGAAGCGTCGGCGATGATCCGGCAGGTTTTCCGGGACGACGACGAACAGAAATTTCGTTGGCTGGCGAGACGAGCCGCGGTGCTTGCTGATCTTCGTGTGCTACTGGCGGCAATTCACCACGCCGTTCTGCCCAATGGTGAAATCAGCGACGATGCTTCGCCTAAGCTGGGGCGCATTCGCGCCGATATCGCGGAAGCGCGTCAGAAAATTCGCCGCTCGCTCGAAGGCATCCTGCGTGCCCGCGGAGAAGCAGGCGGGGAAGATTACGTCACCCTGCGGAACGATCGCTTTGTGATTCCCGTGCGCGCCTCGGAGCAACGCAGCGTGCCGGGCGTGGTCCATGCGGCGAGCGCCACGGGCCAAACTGTCTTCGTCGAGCCGCTCGACGCGATCGACCTGAACAACCGGCTGGTTCAGCTATCGGAGGAAGAAACTGCAGAAATCGCGCGGATACTGGACGAGCTTACATCGCG
Source organism: Candidatus Acidiferrales bacterium (assembly GCA_030044295.1). GTDB lineage: Bacteria > Acidobacteriota > Terriglobia > Acidiferrales > UBA7541 > Palsa-295. Next base: position 2,858 of record JASHWB010000057.1, on the reverse strand, counting down.
CGTTCGCGAACAAGAGGAGCCGCTCGCGAGGGCCGCGGCGACGGTCGCACATTTCGATTCGATTTTCGCGCGCGCGCGATTCGCACGTGCGTACGATTGCGTCGCGCCCGAATTTACCGTGGGCAATCGCCTGGACCTTCGATCTGCCCGCAACCCGGTGCTCGAAGCGACGCTGCGTCCGCAGGGGCGGAAAGCCGTGCCGCTTTCGGTCGCGCTCGGTGGCGAAGCCGAAGGAGCGGTGCTGGTGATCAGCGGACCGAACACAGGAGGGAAAACAGTGGCGCTTAAAACGGTCGGCCTGGCCGCTCTCTCCGCACAATCTGGTATTCCCGTGGCCGCTGACTGCGCTGAATTGCCGATTTTCGATCGCGTACTAGCGGATATCGGCGACCAGCAGTCGATTGCGGCCGACCTTTCAACCTTTTCAGCACATATGTTGAATCTGAAATCGATGCTGCTATCGGCGACCGCGAGTTCGTTGATTCTCGTGGACGAGATGGGCACGGGTACGGCGCCCGAAGAAGGCGCGGCACTGGCGGTGGCACTTCTGGAGGAATTTCGCGAGCGCGGCGCTCTGATGCTAGCGACCACACATCATGACCGTCTGAAGGCATATGCTTCCACGACGCCCGGAGTCGTGAACGCCGCGATGGAATTCGACGAAGAGAATTTGCGGCCTACATACCGGCTGTTGGTTGGTGTTCCTGGCACTTCCAGCGGCATCGAAATCGCGCGTAGGCTTGGTCTGCCCGCCCGCGCAATCGAACGTGCGCGCGCCGCGCTTTCACCGGAGATGCGGGAAGCCCACGATTTGATCGCATACCTGCACCACAGCCGGGACCAGATTGATGCCGGAAGAGCGGGCCTACGCACGGAAATGGCGGAACTCGAGACGGAACGCAATTCCCTGCGCGGCGAATGGATCGAGACTCAGAAGAAGCGGATTGCCCAGTTGGAGCGCAATTTCGCCGAGACCGAAAAGCAGCTTCGTGCCGAGATCGAGCAGATGTTCGCAGGCATAAAGGATCGCGCATTGCGCGCGCAAATCGAAAAGCAGGCGGGGCGGAGCGCCGCCAAGCTTTTTTCAGATGCACGCGCCGAAGCGGATGCCGCTGTCGTCGATACGCTGGCGTCGTCGCAGCAAGATTTGGGCGCGCCAGAAACATTAAAACCGGTGCCGTCGGAACAGCTTGTGCCTGGGCTGCGGATCCTAGTTAAAGGGCTCAAACAGCCGGCAGTCTTTCGCAGGCTCCAAGGGCAAATGGCAGAGATCGAGGCTGGCCCGATGCGCATGAAGATTCCCTTGGCTGAAATTATCGGCATCGAAGGGGAGCAGCCGTCCGCATCGCGCGCGGAGCGGCGCGGCATCAGCGTCCACGCACAACCAAGCGCAAATCCGGCCGCCGAGGAAATCAACGTAATCGGCTGTACCGTTGAGGAAGCCATCGCGCGCGTCGATAAGTTCCTTGACCAAGCCGCGCTGGCCGGAAAGCCGAGCGTGCGCATCATCCATGGGTACGGAACCGGCGCGCTTCGCCGGGGGCTTGCCGAATTCCTTGGCTCGCATCTGCTGGTGGAGAAGATTCATGCCGAGGCCGACGACCGCGGCGGAAACGCGGTCACCGTCGCGGAGTTGCAAAGTTAAATTCCGGATGCTAAACGTAACTCGACGCTGAAATGGCTGAAGCAGGATCATTCGCAGAAAAAGTGAAACAGCAAGCGGATATCGTCCGCGTGGTCGGCGAATACGTGCGCTTGCGCAAGACTGGGCAAAATTTCACGGGGCTTTGCCCGTTCCATCAGGAAAAGACACCTTCTTTTAGCGTGCACCCGGTGAAGCAGATGTACTACTGCTTCGGGTGCCACGAAGGCGGCGATGTCTTCAAATTCGTGATGAAGATGGACCGCTGCGAATTTCCGGAAGCGGTGCGCACCGTCGCGGAAAAATGCGGCATTCCCATTCCGCGCGCCACGGAACGCTCGCCTGAAGAGCGCCGCCAGAATCAACAGCGCTCCACGCTCGTTGACATACACCGCGACGCTGCGGCGTTCTACGCGCGACAGTTGCATCAAAGCGCAGAAGGCAAGGTCGCGATGGCGTATCTCGAAGATCGCGGGCTGGACCGCGACGCGATGACGCGCTTCGGCTTGGGATATGCACCTGGATCGGGAGATGCGCTGCTGCGGCATCTCAAATCGAAATATCCCGAGAAAATTCTCGATCCGTCCGGACTTTTCTCGCGCGATCAGAGCGGACGCATGTACGACCGCTTCCGCCGCCGGATTACGTTTCCCATCGCCAACGATTCGGGGAAGATCATCGCATTCGGCGGCCGCAGCATGGGCGACGACATGCCGAAGTACTTGAACTCGCCCGAGACCCCGGTCTATTCGAAGAGCAACGTGCTCTATCATCTCGACCGGGCCAAGGAAGCGTTCCGGCAGAATGATTTCGCGATTCTGGTGGAAGGGTACATGGACGCGATCGCTGTGGCGCGCGCCGGCATTGCCAACGTCGTCGCGAGTTGCGGCACCAGCCTGGCCGAGCCGCAGATCAAGCTCCTTAGCCGCTTCACCCACAGAATTGTAGTGAACTACGACGCGGACGCCGCCGGCCAATCCGCCGCGGAGCGATCGCTGACCCTGCTGCTCGAAAAGGAATTCGACGTGCGCGTCCTAACGCTGCCGGGCAGCGCCGATCCCGATCAATATTTGAAACAAAATGGCGCTGAGGCCTATCGCAAGCTGCTCGCATCGGCGCCTTCCTACCTTGATTATCTGATCGCGCGCGCGCGAAAGATGGACCGCTCGACGGCCCCCGGAAAACTTGCGGCCGTCAACTTTCTGATGCCTTATGT
>JASHWB010000056.1 GCA_030044295.1 Candidatus Acidiferrales bacterium | reverse complement strand
AATCTTCCTCTTCATTAACGCACGACATCAGAGTTCCTTCGCGAGTGCCCTTGTAGAATCCGGATTTTCCCGCGTCGAGGGCAAGAGTAACGCCGCTTCACAAAAGGCCCGAAGGATCAGCCGGCCTTTTCGAGCAGGCTCCAGTTGATTTCGTGTCCCTTTACCATATCGGCGGTAATCACGAAATCGCGAAGCTTTCGCTGCGCCGGCAGGTGGTACATCATCTCGAGCATCAGGTCCTCGAGGATCATGCGCAAGCCGCGCGCACCAACCTTGCGCTGCAGTGCAAGGTCCGCGACGGTTTCCAGGGCTTCATCTGTAAAGCGCAGGCGGACGTTTTCGAATTCAAAAAGTCTCTGATACTGACGCACCAACGCGTTCTTCGGTTCCGTCAAAATTCGCACCAGCGCGGTTTTGTCCAAATCACTCAACACCCCAGCCACCGGTAGGCGACCGACGAATTCAGGTATCAGCCCGTAGCGGATCAGGTCCGTAGGCTGCACCTGTTCCAAAACCTCGATATTTCGCCGCGTAGCCGTGCTCGGCTGAGTATCTGCGTGGAAACCAAGCGACTTTTGCCCGACGCGCCGCTCGATAATGCGCTCCAGCCCGACAAAAGCCCCGCCGCAAATAAAAAGGATGTTCGTGGTATCAACCGGAGTGAACTCCTGATGCGGGTGCTTCCGCCCGCCCTGAGGCGGAACGTTGGCAATCGTGCCTTCCAAAATCTTCAGGAGCGCCTGCTGCACGCCCTCGCCGGACACGTCTCGAGTGATCGACGGGTTTTCATCCTTTTTCGAGATCTTGTCGATTTCGTCTATATATATGATGCCTTGTTGCGCCTTCTGGACGTCACCGTCAGCCGCTTGCAGCAGCTTCAATATGATGTTCTCAACGTCTTCGCCGACGTATCCTGCCTCCGTCAGCGTCGTAGCGTCCACGATCGCGAACGGTACTTCCAGCATGCGCGAAAGCGTCTGTGCCAAGAGCGTCTTGCCCGTTCCGGTCGGTCCGATCAACAGAATATTGGACTTGGTGAGCTCTACGTCGCCAGGCTGCCGGTTCAGGAAGATTCGCTTATAGTGGTTGTAAACCGCGACCGCGAGTTTTTTCTTGGTTTTGTCTTGGCCGATGACGTAGCCATCCAGAAACGCCTTGATTTCGGGAGGCCGCGGCAGCCGCCTGTTAACGGGGCTCGATTGCTCGCGCTTCTCGTCTTCCAGTATCTGCTGGCAGACGCCCACGCACTCGTTGCATATGTAGGACCGCGGATATTCCGATGGAGAGCTGATCAGCTTCTCCACCTGTTCCTGCGTTTTATGGCAGAAGGAACATCGCAACGGCTCTTCTGGGGTGAACCGTTTCACAGATGGCGCCCCCTCCCCTCGAATCCCGCCCCGCGACGACTATGCGGCCTATTGTAAATCAGAGCCACTCAATCCGCACCGGCAATCGTCCCATCCACTACTAACCCTTTGGAACGGCGCTGCGGTGCTTCGTGATGATTTCATCGACGATGCCGTACGCCTTGGCTTGTTCCGCCGTCATGATGAAATCTCGCTCCACGTCGCGTTCGATTTTTTCAAGCGACTGCCCCGTGTGTCCCGCCAGCAGCTTGTTGATGGCCGTCCGGGTGCGAATGATTTCCTTCGCGTGAATGTCGATGTCGGTCGCCTGGCCGGACAGTCCGGACATCCAAGGCTGGTGAATCAGCACACGGGAGTTCGGAAGCGCGTAGCGCTTTTTCGGAGTTCCCGCTGCCAGCAACAGCGCAGCGATTGAAGCCGATTGTCCGATGCAGTAGGTCACCACGTCGGGCCTGACGAACTGCATCGTGTCGTAGATTGCCATTCCCGCCGAAATGGACCCGCCGGGCGAATTGATGTACACCGAAATGTCTTTTTCCGGATCCTCGGACTCCAGGAAAAGCAGTTGCGCCGTCACCAAATTGGCCACGTGATCGTCGATCGGCGTTCCGATGAAGATGATGTGGTCTTTGAGCAGCCGTGAGTAGATGTCGTAGGCACGCTCACCGCGGTTGGTCTGTTCGACCACCATCGGAACAAGCGTTGTAGCGCGCGGACTCGGGTCGTCAGTCATTTTCATCGGGAGTATGGTTGCGCGGAGGAACCCGAATTACTTTTCACCTTTGGCTGTCTTTTCGATTCGGGCCGTGCGGTAGAGCAAGTCGAGCGTCTTGTCACTGCGCAACTTCGATTTAATCCTATCGAGCGCGTTTTGCTTTGTCAAGCGAGCGCGCAGCGATGTTGCGGCCTCTCCACTACGCTCTGCCATGCCCTCGATCTCTTTGTCCACGTCTTCGTCAGTGGCTTCGATGTTCTCTGCGGATGCTACGCGATCCAGCAGCAGTTCCGCCTTTACATCCGCGACGGCGCGGTCGTGCTGCCGTCGCCGCAGCGACACCCAGTCCACGTTCACCGCCCGCGGATCCACTCCCTGCGCCGCCAGTGACCGCACAGCTCGATCCAGCCGCGTGTCCATCTGGCTCTCTACCAACGCTTCCGGCACGGGGAAATTGTGCTTCTTCACTAGTTCATCCAGGATTCGCTCCTGAGCCTGAGATTTCTGCTGCTGTTCCTTCGCCGCTTCCATGTTCTCGCGCAGCTTTTTCCGCAGTTCGTCGAGCGTCGCGATTCCTGAATTCTCTCCCGCCGCCTCTTTGGCAAATTCGTCAGTGAGTTCCGGCAGCTTCTTCTCTTTTATGCCGAGCACGTCTACGGTGTAGTCGTAAGTTTTTCCGGCTAGTTTTGGGTCGGGGTAGTCCTCCGGATAGACCACCTGGAAGTTTTTCGTCTCGCCAACATTCGTGCCCGTCAGATTATCCGTGAAGCTCGCGAGCGTCTCTTCCGCGCCAAGGTGTACCAGGATGTTCTCAGCCTGAACCGGATCGCCGCCGCCCGTAGGCGTGCCTATCAGCTTGACGGAGACGGAATCGTCCTTCTGGGCCGCGCGTCCCTCGATCGCGACGTACACTGCCGAACGCTCGCGCATTTCCTCGATAGCCTTGTCCACGCGCCCGTCGCCGATCTCGATCTCGTCCACTTCGACAGCCAGGTTCTTATAGTCGCCGAGCTCAAATTCGGGCAGCACTTCAAAAACTGCGCGGAATTTCAGCGGCTCGCCATCCTTAAACTCCACCTTATCGACTTCCGGCCTTGTCACCGGTACGAGCTTTTTTTCGTCTAGCGCCTTTCCTAGATACTCCGGCACCAGCGATTGCAGCACTTCGCCCTGAATGTCGTCCGCGAAACGCCGCCGCACGAGCGCCACCGGCGCCTTCCCGGGGCGGAATCCCGGCACCCGCGCCACGCGTGCGATATCGCGCGCCGCTTTTTCTGTGGCTTTCTGGACGTTATCCGCGGGAATTTCCAGTTCGATTTCTCGTTTGCAAGTCGCTTCGGTCATCGGTCGGCAGCTTCGGTAATGATTGAGGCTCCGGCAGACATGCGCCGGGCAAAATTCAAACTCCAGCCCGCCTTTCGCCTGTCGGAGTCCGGTAAGAGAAGAGCAGGTGGGAAAATCTAGTATAGGAAATTCACCCCACTCCGTCAACGTCGCCGCGGACGAAGAGTGGCCCGCGAAACCGTCCTGTTGGAGCACACTTCCATGGGCTTGCAGATGCGGTAGGCGTGATAAAGTACGTGCCCTGGAAGCAACCACAATCGAGGAGAGCGCCATGAAACGAGTAGTCTGCTCCGCAATACTTTTGATGATCGCATCGCCTGTATTCGCTCAAGGACCACAGGGTTTTGTTGGGAACTGGAAAAGCGATCCGGGGACACCGACGATGACCCGCCAGCTGACTTATCAAAACCATGAAATCGTCATGGTCGAATTGCAGCCCGGCCGCAACGGCGGTCCGCAAATGACGATTTATCGCGAGTACCCTACTGATGGCAATACTGTCACCATGCATAAAGGGATCTGGGACGGCGCGACAGCGACCGGTAAGGTGGAAGGCAACGTCCTGACCTGCGATACGACCATGAAAAACGGCTCGAAATTTCACGATGTCTGGACCCTTGCCGCGGATGGGAAAAGCTACACCGACGATATGACCATCAACCGTCCCGGAAGCGCGACTCGCACCGTCAAGTTCTCCTATAGCAGGCAGGATTAGACAGCCGCTATTGCTGCACGATATTCGCTTTTTGCCGACAAGGGAGTGCGTCTGAGCTGTTTCTACAGGCGCGCTCCAACGACCAATAAACTGCGCCGCCGGACAGCCTACTCGATTGCGGCTGCATTTCATTTCGAACAGTTGGAGATCCTGCTACAATCCCGCAACTTTGCGCGCGGGAGGTCGGCGTGAAACGGCCAGCGTTCGGGTCCATTCTCCTCGGTCTGATTCCGTTTGCGGCCGGCTGTTTCTCCGTCTCTTTGTGGGACCGCATCCATCCCATCGTTTTGGGCCTCCCGTTCAACTTCTTCTGGCTAATCTCCTGGATGATCCTGACGCCGATTTGCTTGTGGGGCGCATACAGGATCGAAACGCGGCGCGACCTTGATTCTAAGCCCCAGCAAACTGGCACGTCCGGCATGGTTTTCGACGACAAATCAGAAGGCGGTGCCGCTTGAACCCGCGTACGGTCGCGCTGGCGATCATTACCCTCATCGTTGTCGCGGGTTCACTCGTCGGCCTCTTCGCGCGCCGCCAGCGGCAAATCGATTTGGAGCAGTGGGCGTGTGCCGGCCGGCGCTTTGGCCTGGTGTTCGTATGGTTGCTGATGGCTGGTGAAATGTTCACGGCTTACACGTTTCTCGGCGCAAGTGGTTGGGCGTACTCCCGCGGTGCGCCGGTCCTTTACGTGATCGGCTATTGGCCGTTGGGATGTGTTATCGGCTTCTTCATACTTCCTCTTATCTGGGAAGTCGGACGAAAGCATCGCATGCAAACGCAAGCCGACTTTTTCCAAGTGCGCTACGGCAGCAAGGCCCTGGCCGCCCTCGTAGCCTTGGTGGGAGCGGTTTGCCTCATGCCCTACCTGCAATTGCAGCTCACCGGACTTGGACTCATCGTTGAGGAAGCGAGCTACGGAGGAATTCATCGCACCCCGGCAATCGTCACGGGGTTTGCGCTCGTAGCTGCGTTCGTCTTTGTCAGCGGAATCCGAGGCGTTGCGTGGGTCAGCGTCGTCAAGGATCTCCTGTTGATTGGCGCAGCCGTCTTTATCGGATTCGCCGTGCCGCACATCTATTTCGGTGGGATCGGCCGGATGTTCGCGGAACTAGCGCGGTTCAAACCAGCCCACCTTGTTATGCCCGGCAGCACGCCCAATCTCGGCCACGCTTGGTATTTCTCCACCGTGCTCGTCAGCTCGTTGGGCTTCTATATGTGGCCCCACTTTTTCGCGGCCACTTTTACCGCGAAAAACGGCGAGATTCTGCGCCGCAACGCGATCGTAATGCCGCTCTACGCATTGGCCTTGCCGCTGATGCTGTTCGTAGGCTTGGCCGCGGTTCTGGCGCTGCCGGGCCTGCGCGACGGCGACCTCTCGGTCCTGTTGATTGTGCGGAAGACGTTTCCTGCGTGGTTTTTGGGTATGGTCGGCGGGGCAGGCGCCTTGACGGCGATGGTGGCGGCGGCAATTCAGCTCCTATGCGCCGCAACTCTGTATGCGAAAAACCTGATCCGTCCATTATTTGCTCCCAGTATGAAGGAGCAGCAAGTAGCGTTGCTTTCGAAACTCATCGTCCTCGCGCTCACGGCGGCCGCCGTCCTGCTCGCGATCTACAGCTCCGTTAGCCTCGTCTCGCTGTTTTTGGTCGGCACGAATGGAGTGGCGCAACTCTTCCCGGGCGTTTTTCTGGGGCTGTTTTCCCGGCGCGCTACAACCGTCGGCATTTGTGTCGGCCTTGTCACCGGCATCGCTATTGCCGCTGTTCTGACGCTCACAAACCGCGATCCTTTTCACGGCCTAAACGCCGGTTTTCTGGCGCTGTGTTTCAACTTCGCGGTCACTGTCATCGTCAGCGCCCTTACGCGCGTGCGCTTTGCAAGTTTCGACGAGATTCCTGCTGAGGTTTCTTCCGTGAGTTCCGCCGTCGTCCCGCCCGTTACTGTCCACTGATCCATGGCTGCGGGCGCCCGCCTGCGCTTGCCTTCTCACCCGCTGCTGCTTGCTTTTCTAAGTGCATAGTGCTCCAATACGTCTACTCAGAAGCATCCTGCGGCTGGATCGAACGCTCGGTTTGCGGAGTGTATTCAGTCGATGCGAAATAAGCCGAAACGGTCGCTCTCTCGGCGCGAAAGCGCTCGTGTGAAGACCTCCCGCCGGACTCGGCCCGCACCCGCCGGTCAATCCGACCCCAACGAAGAGCGCTTCCGCCAACTGATCCAGCATCTGCAAGTGGGCGTCGCCTTTCTGGGCCCGGACGCAAGGGTCCAGTTTGCCAACGAAGCCGCGCTGGAAATGTGCGGGCTATCTGAAACGGATGTGCTAGGAAAAACCACCGAAGAAATCGGACTGAATCTCATCCGCGAAGACGGCACCGAAGTGCCGATGTCCATGCGTCCTGGGCCACGAGCAATTCGCACGAGAAAAGCGGTTCGCGGCGAAATTCTCGGTTTCGTTCAACCCAAGACGCGCAAGCTCGTTTGGTGCTACGCAGACAACATTCCTCAGTTCGCTCCGGATGGGACTCTTAAGGGCCTGATTTCCACGCTCACGGATGTGACCGAGCGGATGAGAAACCGGCAAGAGCTAGAACGCACGAACGAATTCAATCGCCAAATTCTGACCAGCGTTCAAGAGGGAATCATCGTCCATAGTCCTGACCTTCGCTACCAACTCTGGAATCCGTACATGGAGCGCATGAGCGGTCTTAAGGCCAAAGACGTTCTCGGTAAGCATCCGCGTGAGTTGTTTCCGTTTCTTCAGGAGCACGGCGGCATCGCGGCGATGGAAAAAGCGCTCGGGGGCGAGGTCGCGACCGAAACGGACATGCCCTACGAGATCCCGCAAACCGGAGAAAAAGGTTGGTGCGATAACAAATACGTTCCGCTGTGCAATGAAAGCGGCGAAATCATTGGTGTCATAGCAACGGTTCGAGACATCACTGGCCGCAAGCAGCACGAAGACGAACTGCATGAGCTTTCCTCGCGTTTGCTCCAGTTGCAAGACGAAGAGCGGCGCCGCATCGCCCGCGACCTTCACGACAGCCTCGCCCAGCAATTCATGGCTGCGAGTCTCAACCTAGCGCGGTTGCGTAAATTGCCTGCCTCTGCCCGTGCCAAGCATGCGGCGCTGATTTCCGAAACGCGAGAGATCGTGTCCGACGGCGCCCGTCAGATCCGCTCGATTTCCTATCTGCTGCATCCGCCGCTCCTGGACGAGCTTGGCTTGGCGTCGGCGATCGAGGAGTATGCGCAAGGATTCGGTCAGAGAACCGGAATCCGCGTGGATATCAATCTCGAATTTCGTTCCGGACGTCTGGCTCAGGAAATCGAGACAGCTCTCTTTCGAATTTTGCAGGAGAGTTTGGGCAATATTCAGAAGCACTCCGCCAGTGCAACAGCATCGATCCGGCTCGCGAGCGATAGTCAGTGTGTAACGCTCGAAATCTCCGATAAGGGCAAGGGAATTCCAGGCCGCGAGCTGCATTCGTACGCTGTGCGCCCGCAAAAACTTGGCGTCGGAATCTTAGGTATGCGCGAACGTATGCGGCAGCTGGGCGGGCGGTTGGAAATCTCATCGGACGGCCTGGGCACTACAGTTCGCGCGATTCTCCCTCTTCTTCCCGAGGTTCCGAATGCCCGTTCGCATCCTGATAGCCGATGACCACGGCATCGTAAGGAAAGGTTTACGCGCCCTCTTGCAATCTAAAAGAGGATGGGAAATCTGCGCCGAAGTGTCCGACGGGCGCCAGGCTGTTGATCGGGCGCGAACCCTGAAACCGGATGTCGCCATTCTCGATATCAGCATGCCGCAGCTCAATGGCGTCGAAGCCACGCGTCAAATCCGCAAGATTTCACCCGGCACGGAAGCCCTGATACTTAGCATGCACCGTTCTGAAAAACTAATCCGCGAGGCTATCGAAGCGGGAGCGCGCGGGTACCTGGCCAAGGAGGACGCCGACGACCACCTCCTTGCTGCCGTCGAGGCCCTTCGGCATCACCATTCCTATTTCGCTTCGAAAATCGCCATGGCGGCCGTCACGGCAAAAACCGCCGACGGGAAATCCCGGCGCAGCCCACTCACGGCTCGCCAGCGCGAAATCATCCAGTTGCTCGCCGAAGGCAAAAGCAATAAGGAAGTGGCGGCCATTCTCAACATCAGCGTGAAAACCGCCGAGACCCACCGGGCCAACATCATGATGCGACTCGATCTCCATTCCTTTGCCGATCTCATGCACTACGCCATTCGCAACGACATCATCCATCACTAGCGCGCAAAACCGCATTCATCGCCGTACAGGGTTTCCTGTAGGCAACCCGCCGAATTTTAACTGCACTGGTTTTCCTCTACGCTCGGCGAATGATTTATCTAGCTCAGCCGTATCGTGAACGCAAAGGAAGCCCGAAAAAAACCATCCGCGTCCTGGTGGCGGACGATTCACCGGTGGCTTTAGCAGCAGTTTGCTCGTTCCTGGAGACTCTGAACGCGATTACTGTCGTCGGCACCGCCCTTAGCGGTTATGAGTTGCTGCAAAAAGCCGAGCATCTCGAACCCGATTTGGTGATCACAGACCTTCGCATGCCGCGCATGAGCGGTCTGGAATGCGCGCTGCATCTGCGGGAAATACTGCCGGCGGTGCGCATCGTAGTCCTGACGGAAATGGAAGGTTCGTTCGTCCGTCAAGCCTGCCTCGAATCCGGCGCTGACGCGTGCGTGCACAAAAACCATATGCCCGAGGACCTGGTTCTCACCATCCGCAAATTATTCCCGAAGGTTTTTGAGATTTCATGATCCGTTTTCACCGAGGAAATCGGCGATAGCCATCTAAGACGAGAAACGTAACGCTATGTTCGAGCTTTTAATGATCGATCCTAAGCCGCGCAAATCCCGCTTCGAGTCAGTTCGTTCTGCCTTGGAATCTCGCGGACAGCTTTCGTTTCGTTTCGAGCGTTCCGAGTCGGTGTCTCGCGGCCTGTGTCGCCTGGCCTCCGGTTCTTTCGACGCAATTCTTTTGGGCACTGATCGCGTTGATAACGACGCCGTCGAAGCCGTCCGGCAATTGCACGCGAGCTCTCCGGATATCCCGATATTCCTGTTAGCTGCCACGGACGCGAACGGTGCTGCCCAGGAGGTCTTGCGTGCAGGCGCGCAAGATTGCCTTCTTGTGGATGAGCTTGATCCGCGTCTCCTGCGCCGCGCTCTGCAGTTCGGCATCGAGCGGAAGCGCATGGAAACGGCCCTCGCTGTCGCAGCCGGGAAATTTGCCGCTCTTGCTCGCGCGAGCTCGGATTCAGTGACGATCACGACTTGGCCGGAAGGGCACTTCGTTGAATACAACGACGCATTCTTCCGCCTTTCGGGTTATTCGCGGGACGAGGTTGCGCAGCAAACATCCGTGGACCTCGGTCTGTGGGTCAATAAATCCGATCGCGTGAAATTGCTGGCGCGGCTTCGCGCCTACGGCCACGTACACGACTACGAAATTCCGCTGCGCGTGAAATCCGGAGAAGTCCGCGAATGCCGGACTACAGCCGAACTCATCGATCTGGCTGGCGTCACCTGCATATTGGCGGTAACGCGTGATGTCACAGAAAGCAAGCGCCTGCACAAGCTCGCGAAGCATGCTCATCGAAGCGAAGCGCTAGGCAGGCTCGCCGGCGGGCTGGTGCACGACTTGAATAACTGGCTGACCGTGATCCTCGGGCATTGCGAGCTGGTCCTAGGCAAGATGTCGCCCAGCGACCCGATGAGGAGCAATATCGTTCACATCAAGAGCGCGGTCGCCAGCGCCGAATCGCTCACGGAACGCCTGCTGGCGCTTGGCTCCGAAAGAGACAAAGTCCCGCAAATCATCGATCTCAATCTGACCGTCGCACGCGTCGGCAAGATGCTGCGGCGCGTCCTCCGCGAAAACATCGACGTAATCATCCGTTTGGACTCGCTCCCGAAACTCGTGAAAGCTCTGCCCGCGCAGATGGAGCATGCTCTTTTGAATTTGGCCCTCAATGCGCGCGACGCGATGCCAGATGGCGGGAAATTGATATTCGAAACCTCCGCGTTGGAAATCGACGAATCCAATGCTGTCCTTTACCCTGGCGGGACCGGCGGCAAGTATGCGCTTCTGACTGTTTCCGACACGGGTTCCGGAATGGATGCTAAAACCCTCGCACATGTTTTCGACGAATTCTTCACCACCAAGCCGCCAGGTCGGGGCACCGGCTTGGGCCTCTGCACGGTGCAGGATTTCGTTCGACAGAGCGGCGGGTTTATCCGCGCTCACAGCGAACCCGGTCATGGCGCCTCCTTCCGCCTCGCTTTTCCCGTGCCAAGCGAAGACGCCGTCCCGCTGGCGGAAATTTCTGGGGCGGTTCAGGCACGCTGCTGAAATAAATTCTCTTCGAAGTCGGACCTTCCGGACTGCACTGGTCGCTGATCCACATCCGTTATATATTTCCTCGCGACCATTTAGGCCCTGCTCGCCTAGAGCAGATCGGGAGGCTAAAGTGAACCGCTTCGAGCAAGCTGTTTATAACTGCATGAAACCGACCGCCGCGCTTCTAGCTCGCACCACCAAGCCTCTGCATCGCGCCATTCTTCTCAATTTCTGGCGGCACGTGCACCTTGAAGGCGCGGGCGAGTACGGCAAAATTGTAGCGCCGGATATGATGGTCGAAAATCCGGTCTATCGCGTCACCTGGGGCAAAAATCCTGCGGTGATCGAAGGTAAGGCTGGCGTGCTCGCGTTTTACAACAGCGTCGGCGAAGCAGTTTTGTGGCACTCCGATGATCGTTTGGCCGTGGAGGATTGGGGCGTCTGCGACGAAATCACCTTCCATCAACTCGCCGCTGGCGGGGACCTGCGCGCGATCGGCTACGAAGCGGAGCGCCCGGATCGCCTGTATCACGTTTACAGCCGCCAGGCTTTCATCTGGCCTTACGACGATCGCGCCCGCCTTATTGGCGAGCATCTCTACGAGGACAAAACCAGCCTCCGGATCGAAGAAGTAGATCGCTCCGAGGCCATTACGCCCGCCCGTGTCCACGAAATTCACCGCGAGCTTCTCGCCAAGCTGGAAGCCGAACGCGGCCCGAACTTCTGGATCTTCGACGCTGCCCGCGCACACGCCTAAGCGCGCGAACGGCGATTGGTCCCCCGGAATCCTGCGACCCTTAGCTCCCGGAATTTTGGCGGCAAATTGTATTTTGAAGATTCTTGGCAATGGCAGGAGTTCTAGGGATGCCGCCTGGCTGATGGCATCCCTAAGAGTTCCTAAGACATCGTCACGAAACTTGAGCGAGCAGATTTGCCATCAACGATGGAAAAATCAATTTCGGACTTTTCAGCGGTTGAAATTACGAGGGTTAATATTTACCATCAACACCGAGAATCGCACTAGAATCAGTAGGTTAGAGCCTTCCTGGTGACCAGTGCGGCGGTTGAAGGAATTTGATTTACGTTCCAGCCACCTCCGAGAGCTTCAATCAATTGCACGCTCGCGGTGATCTGCTGTTCCTGAAGATTGACCAGCGTCTGCTGATTGCCCAGCAACGTGGTTTGAGCCGAAATGACATTCAGATACGGGTCAATACCATCCCGAAAGCGCTCGGTGGCGAGGTTCAGGTACCGCTGCGATGAGTTGATCGCCACCTGTTGCTGGCCGATTTCCGTGGATAAAATCCGCAGGGCCGCCAGATTGTCTTCCACCTGCTGGAATGCCGTTAGTACTGTCTGCCGGTAATTGGCCACGGTCTCGTCGTATGTCGCTCGGTACTGCTCGACCGTGGCCCGGCGCAAACCACCTTCGAAAATTGGTTCCGCTAGGCTTGGACCAACCGACCAGAACCGACTGGGCCAAGTGAACCAATCTGTGATCTGTGAAGCCTCGAACCCCCCGGAGGCGCTCAACGTAAGACTCGGGAAATAGGCTGCGCGGGCGATTCCGATCTCCGCATTCGCCTGGGCCACCAGCCGTTCCGATGCGGCAATATCCGGTCGCCGCTCCAGCAACTGCGAGGGGACACCGACCGGAACCGGCGGGGGCCCGGCCTTCAGTGGTTCAAAGGCAATCGAGAAAGTGGACGCAGGCTGGCCCACCAGCATCGCGATGGCGTGCTCGTATTGAGCCCTCAGAATTGCAACGTTTGTGTCTTGAGCTTCCGTCGTCTCGAGTTGCGTTTCAGCTTGTGCCACTGATTCCGCGCTGTCGATGCCGGTCTGGTAGAGGACCTGCGTCAAATTGAGCGACTGCTTGTACGCCACGACGGTCGAGTCGAGGAGCTGTTTGAGCGCGTCTTGGGAGCGAAGTTCGAAATAGTCGACCGCCACTTCGGACTGTAACGTTAGACGCGTGTTATCCAGATCGGCAGCGCTCGCCTGAGCGCCGTACGCACTCTC
>JASHWB010000055.1 GCA_030044295.1 Candidatus Acidiferrales bacterium | reverse complement strand
CCAATCTCGGGCGTTGGTACTCCGCTGAGTCGCAGGGCGTTCGTGAAAAGCTTCGCTTTCGCGGGGGCTATTATGGCGGTGTTTCCGTGCGCGTTTCACGCCGCATTCACGGCCGTCGGCGGTTCGGCACCGCGAATGCACGAGCCAGTCGTTTCGTTTTACATGGACCGCCTCTACGTCGATGCCGCCGGGACGGCGATTCCATATGTTTCGCCGCTGGGCGCGCGTTCCGGGGCGCCGCTTGCCCACTTGAGCGAGGAAGCCTTTCGCCGCGCGCAGCTTTACGTATGATCGGGAATCTGAAAGTGCCGCTGCTCTGTGAGACGCTGATATAATCTCCGCATGGCGAAGAGCAGAGCGCAGGCGCGAGCCGAGCACGCGGGGCAAATGGGACCCGGTCACGACCAATTCACGGAAACGATTTACGGCGTGATCTGCGCGGCATGCCACAACTACATCCTCATCGACAAGACGAACGATCCGTCCAACTGCCGCGAGCACGAAGCCTGCCGGCAGGCATACTCGCAATCGTAGCGACGCACGGCGCCGCGCAACATACCCCATATTTCGCGCATCAGCGTGGAATGAGACTAGAGCGAACGTGGAATTGGTCTCCAGGTTACGCGGCGCGGATTCGTCCAATCCCATCTGCTGGGATGCGCCCGGAAGGCCCGTCAAAGAAGGTGCTTGAATGTCGTCCGTAGGAAGGGCCAACCGACCAATTACGAAACACGTAGAATGCTTCCGGCGGAGGGCGCTCTCACTCGCGCCGCTCGCTGGCGCGGGTGCTTTATTGCTTTGCGTCCCCGGCGCGGCCGCGCAGGTTAAGTCTTCTAGCGGTTCGGCTACCGATGGGCATGCGCCGGTCGTAATTTGCGAGGGCACGCAGGCACTTTCGAAACAGAACGCGCAGCCGGAACAATCGCCGTCTAAGGCGCCAACGATTACGCTGGCAGATCGCCCGCCCATCGTTTCGATTTCCACCGCTCAATCGGAAAAACAAGCTGCACTCCAGCCGCAAGCCGTCGCGCTTACGGTTCCCGAAGGCACGCCGGTTCAAGTCGTGCTCGATAAAGAGATCCGCATCCGCAAAGTAGGCCAGCCGATCGAGGGGCGCGTCGCTGAAGCGATCTACTCGTTCGATAAGCTGGTGATTCCCGCGGACACGAAGGTACTCGGCAAAATCATACGCATCGATAAGATTTCCGACAGTCGCCGCGCGGAAGCCGCGCTCAACGCCGATTTCACGCCCGCTCACAAAGTGGACGTTGAATTCAGCGAGCTCGTGTTGCCCGATGGACGCCATATTCCGATCAGCACGAAAGTCACTCCCGGATCCGGCGAAGTGATTCAGTTTGTTTCCGCGACCGGCGAGCAAGGCAACGGAATCGGCGGAGTAATCTCAAAGAAAAAACGGCAGGCTGAAAATCAGACGCGGCAGCAATGGGATGCCGCCGTGCAGCAGATCAAAGCACCGGGGAAGCTCCGCCGCATCAGACGTTATGCCCTTGCGCAGCTGCCGTTTCATCCGCATTACATCGACGCCGGAACGGTTTATTTTGCCGAGCTGCAAACCGCACTCGATTTCGGCAGCGAGCCGCTCACGCAGGCGCTCGCGCAATCGATCGCACACCCTACATTGCCGGATGGCAGCGTGGTCGAAGCACGCCTGTTGACGCCACTCAGTTCCGCCACGGCGCACTGGGGCGATCCGGTCACGGCGATGGTCACAAAGCCGCTCTTTGACGGCTCGCGCCTGATGGTTCCCGAAGGCAGCTTGCTGAACGGCTCCGTGCTGCAAGTGCGTCCGGCGCGGCGCATGTCCCGCAATGGGCAGCTTCGCCCCGTTTTTCGCCAGCTCATCCTGCCTGACGGAATCCAGCAGAAAGTGGAAGCCACTCTGGCAGGGGTCGAAGCGGGCAGAGCGCAAGGGCTGAAGCTCGACGCGGAAGGAGGCGCGCAAGCTACCGCGCCCAAGGGACGCTACCTTGATACGGCTATCTCCGTCACCCTGGCTGCGGCATCGCAAGGCGACGATCTGCTCAATCAAGGGTCAGGCGGTGTAGGAGGTTTCCGACTCGTGGGATTGGTGATCGGCGCAGCATCGCGATCGCAGCCACTCGGAATGGCCATGGGTGCTTTTGGGGCGAGCCGCTCGATTTACACGCACTTCTTCGCGACGGGGCGCAACGTGGTGCTGCCGAGATACACAGCGATGGATATCAGGGTTGGTACGCGCGAGAAGGACGCGCGGCCGGGCGCGACTTCGCGCCCGATCTCTGATCCTCCTCCGCACTGATCTTGCCGCGAGTTCCGTGGTGCTCACTCAACATGCATGGGTCGCGCTGGCGTCAAACTCGATATGCGGTCGCGCCGCGGGCAAAAAGCGCCGGTAATCTCCATTCGCAAACCCTGCCATTTGCTGAACTCGAAAAGCGTCTCTTCGCGGAACCGCCGGAAATTGTATTCTGCGGCTTCGAACACGCTGCGGTGCTCGATCCAGACGAGTGCAATCGTACCCAGCAGAAATTGGCGGTGTAATTTGCCGACGAGGTGTTGCCATTCGGCACTGCGCTTCGCACTAATCCGCCCGAGCATCGACGCCTGAAACCGCAGATGCGCCGCTTCGTCTTCGAGTATCCTGCGGCAGATCATCTTCAGTGTTGCCGAAGCGGTAGCATCGCGGAGGGCGCTGTAGTATGGGATCGCGATGATCTCCGCCGTCACCAGCACCGTGAGCGAAAGCTCCAGCCCCGCGAGACCGCGTAGGCGGCGGAACGCCGTGTCCACCCAGTGCCTCTCTACGGTCGGAATTAGCTGCGACTGCATAAACGCGGCGAGATACCGGCTGTGCGTCTGTTCTTCCTTGATAAACAGCGTCAAAGCAGCGGCAAAGCACGTATCGTCCACCTCGCGCGCATACTTTTTGCCGCGTTCCAGTAATCGCTGCCCTTTCGATCCTTCGCCGAGTTGGAATTGCTGGATCGATTTCGCGATGGCCGATTTTTCATGCGGCGCCAGTTGCTCTGACCACAGCGGCGAGACGTACAGCGCCGTCATGCTCCGCAAGGAGAAATGCGTGAACCACTTGCGCGATTCCGCGCGATGTTCGGACAGGTAACCGACGCGTGTCATGCCAAATTGCCAAGCAGGCAGAGTTCCACTCACGCGCCTAGGCATTGCCGCACGAATGTGTGGCGCGAGTGTCAGCAAAATCAAGGGATTAGCGTTAACCGGTATTCCGGAGTGGCGTCCT
>JASHWB010000054.1 GCA_030044295.1 Candidatus Acidiferrales bacterium | reverse complement strand
CGTCCGCCTTTGACGTTGAAACTGAATCGTCCCGGCTTGTACCCGCGCTCGCGCGATTCCGGCAGCATGGCGAAAAGCTCGCGAATCGGTGAGAACACTCCTGTGTAGGTGGCCGGATTTGACCGCGGTGTGCGGCCAATCGGCGCCTGGTCAATCTGAATCACTTTGTCGATATGCTCGATGCCCAGAATGCCGCGGTGCGCGCCGGGCAATTCCATCGAGTGATAGAGCTTCGCCGCAAGCGAGCGGTACAAAATATCGTTGACCAGCGTCGATTTGCCGGACCCGGAAACTCCCGTGACGACGGTGAGCAGCCCCAACGGAATCGCCACGTCGATGTTCTTCAGATTGTTCCCGTGCGCGCCCAGTATATTGATCGTTTTCCCGTTCGGACTGCGCCGCGAGGCCGGAACGGAAATGTTCAGCTTGCCGGAGAGATACTGGCCGGTGAGAGAAGCGGGATTCACGGCAACTTCGTCCGGAGTTCCCGAAGCGACCAGAAAACCGCCCGCGCGTCCGGCGCCGGGGCCCAGATCGACCACGTAGTTGGCGCGGCGGATGGTTTCTTCGTCGTGTTCCACCACGAGAACGGTATTTCCCAGATCGCGCAGGGTCTCGAGAGTGCCAAGCAGGCGGCCGTTATCGCGAGCGTGCAGCCCGATCGATGGTTCGTCCAGCACGTAGAGCACGCCTCGCAACCGCGAACCGATTTGCGTGGCCAGCCGGATGCGCTGCGCTTCGCCGCCCGAAAGAGTGGCTGCTGAACGATCAAGCGAGAGATAACCGAGGCCGACGGCCAGCAAGAATTCGAGCCGCTCGGCGATTTCCGCCAGCGGCCGACCGGCGATCTTTCGCTGCCGGAGATTCAGCCGCGCACGAATCTTATCGACGCTCGCCCGCGCGCCGATCAGTGGCTGCGCCGTGAAATCCGCGATGGAGAGCCCGGCAATTTTCACCGCCAGGCTTTCCGGCCGCAATCGCTTCTCGTGGCAGGACTGGCAGGGCGAAGGCGACATATATTGCGTGAGCCATTCGCGAATGCTATCGGAATTCGCTTCGTCGAGCGTTCGTTCCAGGTGTTGCAGAATGCCCTGAAAATTCAACTCCTTAGTGGAATCTTTGCCGCTGCCATCCGAGGGATTGCCATACAAAAGCAGGTTCTGGTCCTTGCGCGCCATTTTCTCGAACGGCAGATCGAGATCGATGCCATAAGCCGCCGCCGCGATCCGCAGCGTACGTTGCAGCGAAGTAGATCCCGATCCCGGGCCGAGTCCGCCGTCGAAGAGCGGCTTCGTCCAATCGACGATCACCTTTGCCGGATCGAATTCGTATTTCGAACCTAGGCCGTGGCATTCGGGACAAGCGCCGTATGGCGAATTGAAGCTGAACGAGCGCGGCTCGAGCTGTGGCACGGAAATTCCACAGTCGGGGCACGCAAGTTTTTCCGAATAGACGTTTTCTTCGCCGCCGACCACGGCGATCGTCACCAGGCCGCTGGTGAGTTTCAAAGCTGTTTCAATGGCCTGCTCCAACCGCTGCGCGATGCCGCTTTTCAACAACAGGCGGTCCACGACGATTTCGATGGTGTGATTTTTCCGCCTATCGAGCGCGGGCGGCTCATCGAGATTCACGAGTTCGCCATCCACGCGCGCGCGAACGTATCCGGCCTTGGCGTACTTCTCGAATTCTTTTTTGTATTCGCCCTTGCGTCCGCGCACCACCGGCGCCAGCACCATGATGCGATCGTCGGACGTGAGCGACATAACTGCCTGGACGATCTGCTCGGTTGATTGCCGCGCGATGGGAATACCGCACTTCGGACAATGCGGCGTGCCGATAGAACTGTAAACCACGCGCAGGTAGTCGTAGATTTCGGTTATCGTGCCGACTGTAGAACGCGGTGAGCGCGTAGTCGTTTTCTGTTCGATAGCAATCGCAGGCGAGAGGCCTTCGACCGAATCGACCTCGGGCCGCTCCATCTGGTCCAGGAATTGGCGTGCATAGGCGGACAGCGATTCCACGTAACGGCGCTGCCCCTCCGCGTAGAGCGTGTCGAACGCCAGTGAGGATTTACCTGACCCCGATAACCCGGTAATCACCGTAAGGGTATTGCGAGGGATATCGAGACTGATGTTTTTCAGGTTGTGTTGGCGTGCGCCCCGGATGCTGATTTTCTGCAGAGTCATTTCAAGAGCGCCTCTACAGGCGGCAACTGATAGGCCAGGTAAGACTATCCCAGCGTAATCTTCGACGATACAGCAGCAACAGGTATCGGTCAAGCGGGCGGTTTCTGGGCGAAAACGAACACGCCCGTCCACGCCGTTACGTATGTGACCAGTTTTCCGCGATCCGCGCCGCAAAGTACTACGAAGTGCGCGCTGGCGAAATTCTCCGCGCGTAGTACTTCGGAATTTTTACTATCGATGGGGACTTTTTACAGGAACCAAAAGACAAATTGCGTTTAATTTCAGCGGCTTAGGTTTGGTTTTCCGCGTGCGATAAAGAAGCGCGTCAGGGGGAGGAAAGCCGAGGATCCCTTTAGGGGATTGAGGGCTGGGCCGGCTTCCTTCCCCCGGCCACTTCCGCCGACTTAGAATCCCACCTTCCCCTCTCGAATGCGCGGCGGAGGTGCGTCCTTCGCCTGACCCGTTTTTCAGGTAAACACCCGAACCACTGGCCTGCAAGAATTTGGTCGCCCTGCGTTCCGGTTCTGACGGGATTCGTGTAAATTATAGGGACTCGCGCAGTCTGCGTCGCAACTGTGTTGGGGCGTGGTCCAATCGGTAGGACACCTCACTGTTAATGAGGATGGTGTTGGTTCGAGTCCAACCGCCCCAGCCAAAATCTTCCGTTACGAAACGAGTTTGCCAAGTAGGTTGCGCACAACTGCCTGCCGACCGTTTCTCCAGCTTTCGACTCGAGGGCCGCTCGCAAACCCGCACATCCTGCTTTCCGAATGCCTCCAAGCAGTGATACGTTGGCGCACGAAACCCAGCGGGATCCGAGGATCAGCTCAATCGATTCCAAGGGAGAATCCGAATGGCCCACCTAAATAAGTATTCCGGACGATTCATTCTCATCGCGGCCGTGTCCGCGTTGTTCGTTTCCGTCGCCCCGGCTCAGGATTGGCAAGATTCCAAGCGCCCGGCGCCTACCGCTGCCGGCTGGGCTGCGATTGCCAAATTGCCCGACTTCACGGGCGTCTGGGAAATGCCATTGGGAGATTCTTCGCTGATTGAGAAACCTGGAGCTGCTAAACAGAATCCAGTGAGACCGCCGAGCGCGTCTCAGCGCCCCGCCCCCCAGAGGCAACAGCCTCTGCCTCTCACGCCTGAATGGGTGGCGAAAATGGAATTTCTGAAGGCGCATCCTCCGCAGGACAACCCGCAGGCGAACTGCATCCCAAACGGCATGCCGGAAATCATGCGGTTACCGTATCCGTATGAGTTCTTGCTGACTCCGGGCCAGGTAACGATCATCGGCGAGACCTATCGGATGATTCGTCATATCTACACGGATGGGCGCCCGCTACCCCAAAATCCCGATCCGACTTTTTGGGGCACGTCGGTCGGTCATTGGGAAGGACAGACGTTGGTGGCTGAAACCGTGGGTATTCTTCCGCAAACAGACATCATTCCGGGCAGCGGGATCGAAGAACGCATGCCACACAGCGACAAGATGAAAGTCATCGAGCGCTTTCGGCTTGTTGATCCTGACACCATGAGGATCGACACAACGATTATCGATCCCGTGGTTTTTGCGCGTCCGTACACCACGAGCCGCATCTTGAACCGTCATCGGAACTGGACCATCGATGAATACATCTGCGAGCAGAACAACCGTAACTCTGTGACCAGCAGCGGGAAAGCCGAGGTGGATACCACGCCTCCGCCTCCGCCGGAACCCGGTCTTAAGTAGGGTCTGTGGCTCATTGATATGCGGCGGTCCGCGCCTGTGGGCGTCGGAAGATGCGAAGTGAACTAGTCGCGGATGACGGGATAGTTGGATTCGGTCCAGGCGCGCCAGCCGCCGTCCATGGAGATCACTTTGCTATAGCCCATCTTCTGGAGGCTTTCGGCTGCCAGCGCGGAGCGAAAGCCGCCGCCGCAATAGAGCACGATTGTTTCGTCTTTGTTTGGGACTGTCTTTTCAATGTCGCGTTCGATGTGTCCGCGGCACAAGTGAATCGCGCCGGGCAGGTGACCGCGCGCCCATTCGGAATCCTCGCGCGTATCTATGAGGATGAAGTTCTCGCGCTCGTCGATGCGTCGCTTGGTAGCGTGGTGATCTTCTTCCTTGACGTGCTTTTTTGCGTCTTTGACGAGCTTCAAAAACCCCGGGGAATGTTCCATTTCGCACCTCGCCGTTTTCGCGGATCAGCTCGCGGCAACTCTAGCACAGCGCACGCAGCGATTATTTCATGTCGCGCCAGTTTGGCCCGGTTTTCGTTTCCACCAGCAGCGGAACGCGCAGCTTGTGCGCGCCTTCCATCACTTCCTTTACGAGCGGACGGAGCCGCGAAAGTTCCGATTCCGGCGCTTCGAAGAGCAGCTCGTCGTGAACCTGCAAAATCATGCGCGATTTGAAATCGCGTGCTAGCCGGCGGTCGAGTTCGATCATAGCCAGCTTGATCAGATCGGCCGCCGCGCCTTGCATCGGAGTGTTCATCGCGGTGCGCTCGGCGAAATTGCGAAGATTCGGCTGCGGTGAGTTGATCTCCGGTATCGGGCGCACGCGGCCAAAGAGCGTTTTCGTCTGGCCAGTTCTGCGCGTTTCGGCGATCTGCGCGTCGAGGAACTTTTTCACCCCGCTGTATCGCTCGAAATATGCGGCGATGAATCTCGCGGCTTCCTTCGTATCGATGCTAAGTTGCTGCGCCAGTCCAAACGGAGAAAGCCCGTAAATCACGCCGAAGTTGATCACTTTGGCGATGCGCCGGTGCTCCGGCGTCTGCGCCAGAGGTCCCACGCTAAACACTTCCTGCGCCGTTCTCGAGTGAATATCTTCGCCGCGCTGAAAGGCATCGAGCAGAACGGGATCGCCCGATAGATGCGCCAAAATTCGCAGCTCGATCTGCGAATAATCGGCGGATAGCAAGCAGTGGCCTGGCGAAGCCACAAACGCGGCGCGAATTTCGCGCCCAAGCGCCGTGCGCACGGGAATATTCTGCAGGTTGGGATTCGAGGAACTTAGCCGGCCCGTCACCGCGCCTGTCTGGCTGAAGCGCGTGTGCAGCCTGCCGGTGGCGGGATGAATCAGCTTTGGCAGCGCGTCCGCATACGTGGATTTCACTTTCGCCAGCTCGCGATATTCCAGCACTTTCTTGGGCAGGTCGTGAATCAGGGCGAGTTCGTCGAGCACTTCAGCAGCGGTAGAACGCGCTTTCGCGCGCGTCCGGCGCGGCAATTGCAAGTTCAAGCGGTCGAAGAGCACTTCCGCGAGCTGCTGCGGCGAGTTGATCTTGAATTCGAATCCGGCCAGTGCATGAATCTCATGTTCGAGGCGCGTAATTTCGTCCTGCGTCTTCGTAG
>JASHWB010000053.1 GCA_030044295.1 Candidatus Acidiferrales bacterium | reverse complement strand
GAAAACGATGACCCTTCGATTCGAGTTCGGCGCGCACGGCGAGGTGGTTGTAAATTTCGCCGTTAAACGCAATAACCGTTCGGCCGTCATCGGAGCGGATTGGCTGATCGCCAGTGGCGAGGTCGAGAATTTTCAGGCGCGTGGCGCCAAGGGAGCAGAGCGGCGACTCGAAGGTTCCCTGTTGATCGGGACCGCGGTGCACGAGCGTAGCGACGGCGCTCTCGATGCGGCCGGCGCTGGGAAACCATCCGCTATGAGTAAAACCTGCAATTCCGCACACGTTTCAGATTTGCCTCGAGCATCCAGGAACTTTGTTGCGAGAGCGCGGTGCTTAGATGCCCGGAAGACGACCTAAATCCTAAGATACCAGAAGCAAGAAAGGCGTGGCAGGAATCTTCGCGGGGAATTGCGCACGCCACGCCGAATTATTCGTACCGAAGGGACTCAACAGGGGGGAGCGCGGATGCGGTCTTGGCGGGAAGGTAACCGAAAAGCACGCCGATGGCACAGGAAAAGACAAATGAGATCACGACTGAAACCCAAGATGTGGGAACCATCGTACCGGGTGGCACAGGCAGCAGCCGGATCAGGCTTTCGATAAAAAAAGGTATCGCCACGGCTACAACAATGCCGATCACCGCGCCGATGACGCTGATTAGAACGGCCTCCAGCAAAAATTGAGAAAGGATTTCGGTGCGACGCGCGCCGATGGCTTTGCGAATGCCAATCTCGCGAGTACGTTCGGTGACGCTGACGAGCATGATGTTCATGATGCCGATGCCGCTGATTACCAGCGCGAGAATGGCGATCAGTAAAAGCACGAGGGTCATGGCGAAGGAGATGCGGCGGGTCGTCTCCAGTATCGACGAGAGATTTTGTACGTTGTATTCGGCTTCAGGGCGATGCCGGCTCTTCAAAATGCGAGCGACTTCCTGCGTGACGAGCGGGACGTCCTCAGGATGATCGGCCTGGGCGTAGAGCGTGACGATATACGAACTGCCGGTGTAATACTGAATCAGCGGAAACGGGACGAGCACGGAATCGGTGCGGATTTCCGATTGGCCAAAGGTGTCGATGCGCTCGCGGAAGACGCCGATGACGCGAAAAGCTAACTCGCCAACATGGATATCCTGACCCACTGCATCCTGACCAGGGAAAACGGTCTCCGCGAGGTGCTGCGAGAGCAGGCAGACTTTACTGACCATGTTGAAGTCCGCGTCATCGAAGTAGCGGCCGCGCATGACGATCAGACGGCGTATCTGCTGGAAGCCTTGCGTTACGCCAATCATGGCCACAGGCCACGCTTTGCCTGCCGCCACTACGGACATCGGACGGTCACTGGTGCCGGCGGCGCGAAGAGCTTGCGGAATGCTGTTGCGCACGGCTTCCAGGTCGCCCATGGTGATTTGATCGGCCAGAACCATCGGTTGCGAACTGTCCGACTGCGCCAGCTGGGCGTACACGATGTTCGAGCCCACAGCCTCGATTTGATGAATGATGTACCTGCGGCCGGTGAGCGCGACTGTGACGACCAGAACGAAACAGCCGCTGCCGATAGCCACTCCGAGAACCGTGAGAATCGAGCGGAGCTTGTTCGCGCGAAGGGCGTCCATGGCGAACGACCACGTCTCCGACCAGCTCATTGCGGAAAAGTTCAGGAGTAATCCTCCGGGGGGAAAAATGCGCCGCTGAAATTTAGTGAAGCGCCGGTCACCGGGCTGTCTGCTCCGCTACGGCTAGCTCGGGAATATCGATGCGGATCTGCGTGCCTTCGCCTTCGCGGCTGCGGATGCGCATCTCGAACTGATCTCCGTAGAGCAGGCGCAGGCGTTCGTGGACGTTGCTGATCCCGATGCCGCCGCCGTAAACCTCCTGCAGGCGCTCCTGCGACATGCCCAAGCCGTTGTCTTCGATTTCGATGGCCACGCGGCCATCGCGATGCTGCGTTCGCAGATGAATTTGCCCGCCGGCAAGGCGCGGCGCGAGTCCATGCTTGATGGCATTTTCTACGATGGGCTGCAACAACATGCTGGGGACGAATGCGTCGAGCGTTTCCGCGTCGATTTCCTTGAATATTTGCAGTTTATCACGTCCGAAGCGGATCACTTCGATGCCCAGGTAATCGTCGATAAAATCGAGTTCTTCGCGCAGCGGGACGAACGTCTCATGCTTGCGCAGCAGGCGGCGGAGAATGTTTGAGAGCTTGAGCACCACGCCACGGGCCATATCCGGATCGAAACGAATCAGCGATGAAACGGTGTTGAGCGTGTTGAACAGGAAGTGCGGATTGATCTGACTGGTGAGCGCGTCCATGCGCGCTTTCAGCAGAAGCTGTTGATTCTGTTCGAGGTTCATCTCGATGCGCGTGTTGTTCCAAATTTTCACGACCATAGCCACGCACATCACGGAAGAAAGCACCACCAGAGCCATGTAGCCGATGTTGTCTGGATTCACGGCGAAGAGCCAGCGCGACGGAACGAAATAGCTCAACTCGATCCAGCCGACTTCAAAAGCAGCGCAGGCGAAGAGCGGCAGCATGGCCCAGTTCCCTTTTCCGTAACGCACAAGCTTCCAAAGCCATTGCGGAATATTCAGGAACGAGAATGGACCGAAGTGCCAGATGTCTTCCTTTTCTGGGATCGTTTCGCGGATGACGCCCGCGAACAAGCCCGTAAGAGCGGCCATCGGAGGGCACAGCCACTCGTGGAATCCGAACGGCAGTAGACTGATCAGCGAGCCGCCAAAAAGTCCGACGACCCTGCCGCCAATCAGACCCATGATGAACGAGCCTTCCATGGCCAGATCGAAGAAACTGTAGCGTCCAATCAGCCGCAGCATGATGCCGATCGCGAGTGGCGGCACCAAAAACAGCAGCAGCTTGATTTTCTGGTGAGGGTCGCGATTTTCGGTGAAAACCAGCCTGCGGAAAGACTTGAAGCGAACCAGCAACGCGGCGAAAGAGGCCGCCCAGCCCACTTTTAGGACCAGGGTAAAGAGCAGGTTCCGGCCTTCGAAGACTGGGTTCATGTCCGTTAGCTTAGACGTAAGGCCATTCGGAGATTGCGTTAGCTAGTTTACGTTAGTCAAACCCCCGAAAGATGTAAAGAGACGCAGGGTTCTCGTGTGCTTCGCAGGGGTATTCGACGGGCCTGCTATAATCAGCAAACCATCATGACGAAAAAAAGGCAGGTAGTGCGAGCGCGCGTCGTCGCAACGGCGGAGTTCCCTACGCGCTTCGGGCGGTTCACGATTTACGGCATCGAGGGCGTAGGCCCGTCCGACGAAGCCGTGGCGATCCAGCACGGCAAGGTGCGAAGCGGCAAGCCGGTGTTGGTGCGCGTCCATTCGCAGTGCCTGACGGGGGATGTGTTTGGCTCCGAGCGATGCGATTGCCGCGCACAACTCGAATTTTCTCTACGTCAGATTGCGAAAGCGCCGTCCGGAATCGTGTTGTACCTGGCGCAGGAGGGGCGCGGAATCGGGCTCATCAATAAGCTGCGCGCCTACGAACTGCAAGATCGCGGCCTCGATACTGT
>JASHWB010000052.1 GCA_030044295.1 Candidatus Acidiferrales bacterium | reverse complement strand
CCGTCGTTCGCTCGTCAAACACCTGCATCCGGTAGCACCCGACGTTGCGTTTTCCGTTCTCCGGATTCTTCGTGATCACCATGGGCCACGTGATGTAACGTCCGCCATCCTGCGGCCAACACTGCAGAATCGGAAAATCGAAAAGCGAGAATCCTTCGGTCCGCACAACTTCCTGGCAGTCCCCGCCGCGCACGGTCTTTGGGAATACCGACCCTAATTCCGCCAGCTTGGGGAGCATCTTGACCTTGTCCAGAATTCCCTGCGGCGATTGCACATCCAAAACGGACGAGATTCGAGCAGCGATTTCGTCGAGAGATTCGGCTTCGAGCGCCAAATTCATGCGTCGCTCGGTGCCCACTAGGTTCGTAACTGCCGGAATCTTCGATCCTTTTGGACGTTCGAAAAGTAGCGCCGGGCCGCCCGCCTTCACCGCCCTGTCGGTGACCTCGGTGATTTCCAGCACGGGGTCAATTTCAGACGCCACATGCGCGAGTTCCCCTTCGCGGTCGAGCTTCTGCAGAAATTGCCGAAGATTTCGGTAGGCCACTCTTCCCCCAGCCGTCAGTGTGTCCGCAGACGTCGCGCGGTCACTTTAGCATGGAGAGGTGTTATAATTTCACGGCTTAGAACGAGTGCAGCCTCCCGAGCAGGCCAGTTGCACCACCCGATATATTCAACGAGCGTAACCGGGTAGGTACCCGCTGCGTCTATGCCGATAGGGGAAGCCACTGGATTAGGCGGAGGCGTTCGACGCCCGTCGTGAAGAATACTTCCCGAATATCGGAGATCCATGTCGCTACGAGAGTCTTATAACAAGCACAAGGTGTCCTACATCGTGGTTGCCTGCCTGATCGTCATCGTCGCACTTTGGGGATATTCCAAGACCCGTTCGGATGGCCCGAAATACACCACGGCCGCCGTCCGGCGCGGAAACATTACCGCCGTCGTGCAAGCCACCGGCACCATCAACCCGCTGACGACCGTTTCCGTAGGATCGTACGTATCGGGAACAGTGCAGTACATTTTCGCGGACTTTAATACGCGAGTTAAGAACGGCCAAATTCTCGCCCAGTTGGACCCCGCCATTTACGAGGCCCAGGTGGTAGAGGCACGCGGAAATCTCCAGAACGCTGAAGCGAATTTGGCGACTCTCGATGCCAACGTGCAGGTCTCGGCCGCGAACCTGGCGAAATCGCAAGCCAACGCTAAATACGAAGTGGCCACCGCCAAGCGATCGCAGGACCTCTTTACTTCCGGCGTCGTATCCGCCGACTCAAACGACCAGACTCAATCCACACTCGGGCAGGCCCAAGCTGATGTGAAGTCTTCCGAGGCGGCTCTGGAACAGGCCAGAGCTCAGCTAGCGCAAGCGAAAACGCAGATTACCGCGATGAAGGGCGCTCTTGACGCCGCCGAAACGAATTTGAAGTACACCACGATTCTTTCGCCGATCGACGGAACCGTTGTGGCTCGCAACATCGACGTTGGTCAGTCGGTAGCCGCCACTCTCCAGGCGCCCAACGTCTTCTCGGTAGCTCAGGACCTAACCCGCATGCAGGTATACGCGGCCACCGACGAATCCGACACCGGCAACATTCGGAACGGTATCCCCGTAACGTTTCAGGTGGATGCGTTTCCGAACGACGTTTTCCAGGGGCGTGTCAGTAACATTCGGTTGAATCCGACCACCGTGCAGAACGTCGTCACCTACAACACGATCATCGATTTCAATAATCCGGACGAGAAGCTGTTGCCTGGAGAGACTGCCTACGTCACGATTCCGACAGGCCACGCTAAAGATACCGTCGAAATCCCCAACCCCGCTCTGACGTTTAAGCCCCAAATGCAACCCGTGGTCTTGCAACGGCTTTACAAGCAGTACAACATCTCCAGCGAAGCGTCCACCACGCATCTCGGTGGCTGGCAGACCGTTTGGAAGCTGGGGCCGACCAAGCAGCTCGTTCCCATCGCAGTCCAGTGCGGGATAACCGACTACAACAACACGCAGCTCTTGCAGGGCGACGTCCAGGTTGGCGACGAGCTGGTCACCTCCGAGCAGAATGGCTCTAATAAAGGCAACAATGGCACGCGCGCACCGTTCATGGGCGGCGGCCGAGGTCCGCGCTGATGTTGGGTGCCGGCTCAACGCGAGGTGAACGGTGAATCCGAGGGAAGTGATTCGCGTTGCTCTGCGGGCTTTGGCGCGCAACAAGATGCGCACTATCCTCACGATGCTGGGCATCATCATCGGCGTCGGAGCCGTGATTTGCACCGTTGCGATCGGCGAGGGAGCCAGCGAGCAGGTGCAGCAACAGATTCAGTCGCTCGGCACGAACATGATTATGCTGTTCGCCGGTAGCGTGAACTCCAACGGCGTGCGCATGGGCAGCGAGGCCACCAAGACGCTCACGGCCGACGACGCCTACGCAATCTTGGACCACGTGCAGAACGTTGTCGCCGTCTCACCGATCGCTTTCGCGTCCGTGCAAGTCGTCAACGGGAACCAGAACTGGTTCACGCGCGCCTATGGCGCCTCTCCGGAGTACACGCAGATCCGCAACTGGCCCATCGTCCAAGGCAGTTCATTTTCTCAGCGCGATGTAGATGTGGCCGCCAACGTTTGCGTGATCGGCCACACCATCGTGACTGAGCTCTTTGGCGATGGGTCCGACCCGGTTGGCAAAACCATCCGCGTGAAGAGCCTGCCGTTCCGCGTGCTAGGCGTGCTCGAAACGAAGGGCCAGTCGCCGACTGGCGAAGACCAGGACGACGTGATGGTGATGCCTTACACCACCGTGGAGAAGAAGATTTCCGGCAACTATTGGTTGCAGTTGATCATGATCTCTGCCAGCTCTCAGCAGGTGATGCAGCAGGTGGAGGACGGCATTACATCCCTCCTCCGCTAACGCCATCACCTCCGCACGGACGAGGACAACGACTTCATCATTCGCAGCCCGAACGAATTCGCTCAGGCCGCCGCGGCCAGTTCGCTCGTTATGACCATTCTGCTGGGCGCAATCGCTTCCATTTCCCTGCTCGTCGGCGGCATCGGCATTATGAACATCATGCTCGTGTCTGTCACGGAGCGAACGCGCGAAATTGGCGTACGCATGGCGGTCGGAGCTACGGAAGAGGACGTGCAGCGGCAGTTCTTGAGTGAAGCGGTGGTGCTGAGTTCCCTGGGAGGCATCGTAGGAATTTTATTGGGTGTGATCGGCTCCGCAATTATTTCGCGCATCCTGGGCTGGTCCACGTTTGTATCGCCATCTTCCGTCGTCATCGCGGCGATTTTCTCCGCCGGCGTCGGCATTTTCTTCGGCTATTATCCAGCGCGCAAAGCAGCGCGACTTGATCCCATCGAGGCGCTCCGATATGAATAGGCTTCTCCGTTCCCTGGCATTTTTTGCCGTATGCTCATTCGCTGCGGCTGTACCCGGCTCCGCGCTGGCGCAAACCCATCCAGCCGGACCCCCGCGCGGCGCGCGCCCCGCGACTCCGCCTTCGCGCACGTTGACAACACCGCCCAGGCCCGCGACCTCTCCATCCAAGCAGGAGGTCAACACTGCGACGGGCGAGCAATTCTTCATCGTTGCCTCGATCGATCGCCCGAATTCGCAACTGTTGCTGAAGCGGCCCACCGAAGTGACGGTGCTCGTAAAGATCGGCCCCAATAGCAAATATCTCGGCGATAACGGCAAAACGGTCGCGCTAAGTTCTTTCCGATCAGGTGATACGGTGTGGGCGAAAGTGTCCGGAAATGGCCCTGAACCAACGCTCGTCGAAATGCGCGAGGGCGAGATGACCCTCGCGGACCTGCATAAGTATTATCTCGACTACCCGATCATCAAATAGCCCGGTTACGCTGAAGACCTAATCTCAGCGCGGCACGACAGCCCCGGCCGACCTACTTACCCTTTACGACCAACCGCGGCGCCACTCGATTGAAATATTCCAGTTGAGGACCAAAGTTTGATCCCCTTGCGTGAGGTGCTAGAATCGGTCTGCTAGAAACGGCGCGGGCGTAGTTCAATGGCAGAATAGAAGCTTCCCAAGCTTCGGACGTGGGTTCGATTCCCATCGCCCGCTCCACGTCAGCCACGAGTCTCTCCGCGGAACCTCCGGCGCAGCGCCAGCGCGGCACCGGCACCGATAAGAAAAAGAACCGCCAAGATGCAAAGACCTCCCCATTCGTTTATCGGAGAGCTGGAATGCTTGTACTGAACATGGAACGCAATAAAGGCCCAGTGGAGGGCGCCGCGTCCTAAGTCCCGAAGCTCCGCAAACATAGTCGCCATCTCAAAGGAAATGAGAAACGTGGCCGGATAGAACCATTCCGGTTTTGTTCCCGCAGTTGCGAGTGCCCTGTCTGCGATCGCGGATTCAATAAAGCCGCTGCGGAGCGATACCCACACCATCAAGATTCCAATCGCACCTCCGACAACGATATCCGATGCGTAATGAAGTCCGAGGTACAGCCGAGGCAGGCAAATCCATACGGCCGTGTACAGCATGACCGGGATTGCGAGACGACGCAGGAGGTACGCGAGTCCGAATGCCAGGGCAAAGAAATAAGCCGCGGTATCGCTCGGGAATGACGACCAATTTTCCCAGTTGGCGGTGATGGGAAACGCGTACGCGGGTCGTGCGAGACTCGCATCG
>JASHWB010000051.1 GCA_030044295.1 Candidatus Acidiferrales bacterium | reverse complement strand
TCAGCCAGTTCGGCGCGATTTACTTCTGCGCGTTCGGACAACTGAACCACTGCGATGATTTCTTCGTCGCCATCGCGAGCCCTCCCGATTACGGCGCAGCGAGCAACCGCCGGGTGACTGCTGATCACAGCTTCCACCTCGGCCGGATAAACGTTGAAGCCACGATGGACAATCAATTCCTTTGCCCGGCCAACAATGAAGAGAAAACCGTCTTGTAGCCTCGCGAGATCGCGCGTGTTAAACCATCCTTCGCAATCGAGGACAGCCGCCGTTTCCTCGGGTGCTCGATAGTACCCCTTCATCACGTTCGGACCACGCACGCGTAGCTCTCCCACTTCTCCCTCGCCGACTTCGTTCCCATCCTGCCCGACGAATTTCGCTTCCACGCCGGGGAGGATGCGCCCCACCGATGTATCCGATCGCGGCTGTTCGGGGATCGCCTGCGCAATCGTCGGCGAGCATTCCGTGATGCCATAACCGTTGTGGAGTGGGAGACTGAACAACTCCTCGACAGCCGCTTTTGTAGCCGGATGGAGTGGCGCGCCGGAAGACGAAATGATCCGAAGGTCTGGCAGATGAAGCTTCATGAGAGCCCGGAGTTTGGCGTACTCCACCATCTGTGCGAACATCGCCGGTACTCCGAGGAAAATAGTGATCCGCTCTTTTTCAAGCGTCCGCCGCGCGGTTATCGGATCGAAACGCGACGACAGGCAAATCGTCGAGCCGCTAAAAAGCCCTCCCAACAACACAACCGACAGGCCTACTGCGTGCGACATCGGCAAAACACCGAACAGCCGGTCTTCCGGAGTGAGGTTGCGAATCTTGGAAGAGACCGAAGCCATGTACAACAGGTTCCGATGGGTCAGCATGACGCCTTTTGGTGTGCCCGTCGTGCCAGACGTATAAATTAGAGCTGCAACTTCATTCCCAGCACTCGCGTCGACAGGTTCGGGTACAGCGGCGACATTCGACCGGGTGATGCCGACCGAACACGCCTCGCCTAAGTAATGGATCGAGGCACCCGTGCGTTCGGCATGCGCAGCCGCTTGCGGTGACGCTTCGACCGTGTAAATCACGATCCTGGCCCCACAATGATTGAGAATTGCGTTGATTTCGCTCGCGGAAAGTCGCGCGTTCACCAGCACAGGCCACGCGTCTAAATTTGTAATGGCGAAGAGCAGCGCTACGAAAACCCTGCAGTTTTCGCAGATTATGGCAATCCGGTCACCTGGTCTTACTCCAGCATCAGCTAGCCAAATCTCGGCGTCGCGGATCGCTGAATCTAGTTGTGCGTAAGTCCACGATCTGGAAAATTCGATCAGTGCAGGATGGTTCGGGAGATCTTGCGCCCGCAACTTTACGATGTCGCCGATTCGCGCCAGCTTCGGGCTTGAGATTCCGGAGGAGGGGATCTTAATCATTTGCGATTCGCAAGGAGAGTCCGCGAAGGTGGGGTTTTATTCGTTTCGAATTGTCGATCGGTGCCGTTGGGGTCGGTATGCGGCACCAGCGGCTGCGGCAAATCGGGAGTTGTCGGTCTTTTGGGCTGCCAAGTAACCCAACCAATTGCTGTATATCTGAAGAGCAGTGGGCCGCCACTGATGCTTCAGCCCGCGCGCTAAATCCTCGCTGGGGAACTGTGACGCTAGTCCGGGATTGCGTTCAACTCGCGATCGCACTTCGAAAGTTGTAGCAAGCGTAATCGCCTGGGAATCGAAATATCCTGTTGGCATCGAAGGATAATTCTCGCGCTCTTTCCTCAGAAATCTCCCGACGTCGCGACGATATTCCTTTAGAAGTGTTCGTGGCCCGTACTCAGGATGACCCTGGAAATGGACGAACAGACTGTGGCGCTTTTTGGCGAAGAGACCAACACCGGCTTCCGCTGATTTCGTGAGCGTTGTGTAGCCGGCGGCGATAAGGTCGTCGCCGCCAAGTTCATTCCATCGCGAGTGTGGTAAGTGAACGAGTCCAGAAAGTCCTTCGGTGAGCGGGTGCCGCGTGACTATGGACTCAGCGAAAACTCCACATCGTTTTTCGGCCAGCGGACGCCGCTGGATGCCGTCCCAATGGAGAACACTGGCGTGAGCTGCCAGACACGATAGAACCGCCGATTTCGTGTTCGCGTCAGCCCAATCGAGCAGTCCGGTCAGACTCTTCCAGTATGGCTCTTGCCGAAGATCCGCGTGGCGGGGTTCGGTGCCGGTGATCACCACGGCATCGACTGGGCTATCCCACAACTCGTCCATTCCACGGTAAAGGGTCGCGACGTGTTTTTTCCCGAATTCGCCTCGCGGGATCTCTGGAAGCGAATATAAACTGACGTGCAC
This sequence comes from Candidatus Acidiferrales bacterium, assembly GCA_030044295.1. Taxonomy (GTDB): domain Bacteria; phylum Acidobacteriota; class Terriglobia; order Acidiferrales; family UBA7541; genus Palsa-295. The sequence goes on along the minus strand of JASHWB010000051.1, from coordinate 3,403 downwards.
GGGCAGATCACCAGCCGCCGTCGCGAGCAGTTTGAAGAACTGGGATTCCGTATCTCTTAATGCAGAATCCGGCATGTTGTTGATCAAAGCGAGTCGGACAGTTCGCCAAGGAGCATCGATCGTCTCTGTAAACTTCACCATTGATGTGCCGTCATTTGTTCCGAAATGATCGGGAATATGGTCGGCGATCAACGGCATCAGCGTTTCCTCTGGTCCTCGCTCCGTGATTGCAAAGCAATCTTCACGCAGCAGCATCCAATGCCTGGCTCAAGTCGGCAATGATATCGTCGATATGCTCAATGCCCACGCTCAGACGAAGCATCTCGGGCGTTACGCCTGCCTTAGCTTGCTCTTCGAGCGTTAACTGCCGATGGGTCGTCGAAGCTGGGTGACAGGCTAGCGACTTCGCATCTCCCATGTTCACCATCCGCTTAAACAAGTTGAGCGCATTGAAACACTTACGGCCGGATTCGAATCCTCCCTTCACTCCAAACGTAAGCAAAGAGCATCGCTTCGATCCGAGATATCGCTGCGCCATTGCATAGAGCGGGTTATCTGGAAAGCCCGCGTAATTTACCCACGCGACTTGTGGATGGTCGCGCAGGAATTCCGCGACTCGACGCGCATTCTCCACATGCCGCTCGACGCGCAGGGCCAGTGTTTCGATGCCCTGCAAGAACAGGAATCCGTTAAACGGAGATAGCGTCGCACCCGTATTGCGCTGGCACACTGTTCGGCAGCGTGCGGCGAATGCTGCGTCCCCGTATTGATCGACGTACACGACGCCGTGATATGCGATTTCCGGCCTATTGAACATGTAGAACTTGTCGGGGTACTTCCGCCACGGAAATTTCCCACCGTCGACGATCATTCCACCGATGGACGTACCGTGCCCGCCCATGAATTTGGTCATCGAATGGACAACCACGTCTGCCCCATATTGGATTGGTTTCAACAGGATTGGCGTAGCTACGGTGTTATCTACAATCAATGGCACAGCATGCTTGTGCGCAACCCGAGCGAGTTCTTCGACGTCCGCGACGTTTCCGGCGGGGTTGCCCACGCTTTCGCAGTATATCGCTCGTGTGTTTTCGTCGATTAGCGCTTCCACATCTGACGGATTATCAGACTTCGCGAAACGAGTGCAGATTCCCTGTTTTGGGAAAATATGCGCGAGCAGCGTATACGTGGCGCCATAAAGCTGCGGCAAGGAAACGATGTTATTACCAGCTTCTGTGATATTTGCTAGTGCGTAATGAATCGCTGCCATGCCGGCGCTCACACTGAGGGCGTCCACTCCTCCTTCCAGCGCCGCCACTCTCTTCTCCAGGACTGTGTTGGTCGGGTTACCGATTCGAGTATAGATATTTCCCGGCACTTCTAGATTGAACAGTGCCGCCCCATGTTCAGCGCTATCGAACTCGAAGGCAACTGTTTGATAAATCGGCACGGCAACGGCCCTTGTCGATGGATCGCCGCCGTACCCCGCGTGAATGGCAATCGTTTCGTCCCGCATCGCGCTACCGGAGTTATTCTGCCGCGTGAACTACGCTCGGATTTGTCATTGAGGCTCGGCTGTAGTCCCGCGCCTTCCGAAGTACCCGCGTAAGGCGGCGAGCCGTGTATCCCGCGCCGTACGCGAATCGCATCAACGGTCCAAAACTGTTCGCAGCCGCAACCCCAACGAAATAAATTCCGGGCACGGAACTCTCGAAGGTCCTCGAAAGCGCCGGAGATCCTTCAACGGTTCTCAGTTGAGATCGCAGGTCAGGATTCAAAAACGCGAGCCGGTTCACATCTACCCGATACCCCGTGGCACAGATGATATGGTCGGCCTCAACTTCGCGCTCGGTTCCGTCTGCCGCTCGAAGGTGAAGGCGGACGCAATTCCCGTGTATTTCTGTTCGCTCCGGCGCGCACCCAAGCAGGAGGGGCAGTTTACCTACGACCATATCCTTCGTGAACCAGCCACCGGCGGGGCCCAAATGCTCTTTAACTATTTTGAGGCGCAATTCCTCGGGTAGGCGATGAAACCAATGCGGCGCATCGCAATAAAACCGGGACCGAAGGCCCGGGCCTAAGCCAGACTGCGGATGCCGCAGCCTTTTCCACAAAGAGCGCCGCTGGGTAACATCCGGCTTACTATGGAAGTTCAGCTTCGACCTGCGCGCCACGAGCTTCACGTCGGCGCCGGTTTCATGTAGCAGGGCAGCCAAATCGATAGCCGAAGCTCCTCCCCCGATCACCACCATGCGAAGTCCCCGAAAGGGCTCCAAATCAGCGTGTTCAAAGCTGTGGGAAACATATTTTGGTCCGAGGTGCGCCAGATTCTCGGGAACGTATTGAAAGTGTGTAATACCGATGGCAAGTACCACCCTCTTGGCGGTCAATTTTTCGCCATCATCCAACGTGAGCGAGAATCCCCCCACGCATTGTTCGACATTAGTGACGAGCTTGTTTTCCAGATTTGGAAGTAGTTGCCCTTGGAACGCGAGACCAAATTCCACAAACGTGTCTCGGCTCACTGGGATACCCAGATCAGCGTACGGAATGCCAGAATTCGAGCAATACTGCTTTAACGTAAACTCCCGATCTGGATCGTCAATTGTTGAGGCGAAGCCATCGGACTTGAGGAACATGCCTTTCGGCATGTGGTCCCGCCAGCTATCCATGGGCCTGCCGAAAATGCGGAACGATACACCTGCGTGCCTCAGGTGAGAAGCTATCGACAGGCCGTAGGGTCCTGCGCCAACTATCGCCACATCAACCATATGACTGGTCACCTCTATGGCGAGCGCGTATAAACCACGCCCACCTCGTCTTATCTGGGCTAAATGTCGTCTACGAAGGGAGCAACTGGACAACCACTCAGGATCACGGAAACGACTGAAAACACAGCCATTTGCTCCGCAAATCCGGGAGAAACAAGGGAAGCGATTGTCCTTTCAGGGCAAACTTTTGCCACCATTTGCTGTTCCATAGTCTGCTATCGACATACTGCTCAGCTTCCTCTGATTGTCGCTTACCTGCCCCTGTCGCACGCGAACTCGACGTACTTGCATCGTGAGCGGTTCGGTCCGCATCGGCCAAAGGCCATCATCTTGTCTCGTCGGCCTCGGTCACCGGAGGGCCGTCGGCTCGCGTCAAAGCCATTGCGGCGTACGCGGTAGCAGCGTCATTCATGAACTGGGATATATTCGAAAATGGGTCATGGCGCCGCTTATTCGGTGAATAGGCTGCCCAATGACCGTTCCATCTACTCTGGTTATTTGAGAGCCACCTAAGGCCACGATCTAGACGGGGATCGCTCAACGGCACACCTGACTCCTGCAAAACGTACGTGACCAGTCCGGTCGCATAACCGTCACTTTCCAGCACCAAAGGAGTTCGATCCGTGCGCTTC
>JASHWB010000050.1 GCA_030044295.1 Candidatus Acidiferrales bacterium | reverse complement strand
GCTACGAATTCGGGGAGGCCTGGGCGACTTTTTTGCGGGCGAGGTCGAGGAGCTTCGCGTCGGTGCAAACTTCGTAAAACGGACGATTGCCGGGAGCGCCGATTTTTCCTCCGGGCAGAAGCTGGCGGACGAATCCCTTGCGGATCACGATCGGCTCGATGGATTCGCCGATGGGAACTTCGCCGAAATAGAGCTGGATGCGTTCCTTGCCCCAGGGCAGAGGGAAATTGCCGCCCATGGGAGCGAGCGAAATTTCGGAGCTGAGTTTCTGAAAACCTTCGTCGTTGAGCTCGATGCCGTTGAGGTTGTAGCGGACGAGCAGTTCTTCGCCTTCATCGGCGGCGGCATCGTCCATGAGCGATTGCAGCAGATAGACGTTGAAGGGCGAGGGATTTTCCTTGAAGAGGCGCTTGGCCATTTTCGCGCAACTGGAAAGGCGGTCGGAAAGATTGAGCGCGCGCGAGATCATGATTTTCGAATCGGCGTCCATCCAAAGCGACGGCGCGGAATCCTGGAAGGCGACGCCGACGCCCAACTCCAGCGGCGGCAGATCACTGGTTTGCGCGCGGACGTTGTACGCGCCGGTGACGGCAAGAATTTCGCGGGCCAGGACGCAGGCGCGGGCGACGGCGCGCTGCGTGGCGCGCGTCGATTCCGTCTCGTAGATGGCGAGAATGATGGCGTCGCCTTCGATGAAGACTTTGGCGGCGCCGTAGCGCTCGAGCATTTTCTTCACCGGTTCGTGCAGGGCCATGCTGAAGTGCGACGCGGGATTCATGCCGCGCGCAAGCAGGTCTTTGGTGATGCCGGTCGAGCCGCGGACGTCGGCTTTGATGACCACGTGGTTGATGATGGGATCGTCGGCGGGACGGCCTTCGTCGGGATGCAGAAATTCGTAGAGGCTCTTATTGGCGCGCGAAAGTTCGCGGGCGCGTTCGGAGCGGACCAGGTTGATGCGCTCCATCCACGACGCGGCGTGCTGATAATTGCGGCGGTCGCGGCGCAGCCGCATCAAGTCTTCGGCGAATTGCGAGGCGACGGAGCGCGCTTCTTCGTGGCTGCGGCGGCGGATGGCGCGGGAAGCTTCCTCGAGCTTGCGGTTGGAAATTTTGCGGGCGGGGAACTGCTCGAGGATTTTGTCGACGCGCTTGGCCTCGTCGCGATTCACCATGGCCTTCTTGAGCTGCTGCAAGTGGACCGGCGGGCAGTATTCGGCGGCGATTTTCTTCAGCTCGTAGCCGGCCAGAACGTGGAAGAGCACGTCGTGTTCTTCCAGGCGATGGACCCATTCTTCGAGCAAGCGCGCGCGGGTTTCGGCGGAGCTGCCGGCTTCCTCGGAGGATGCGCGCGGATCAAACAAGCGCCGCGCGTTGGCGGGCTGGTTGAGGTAATCGCCCAGGCGGCCCTGAAATTCTTCCGTCAAGAAATCGACGCGCAGCTTGGCGGCGGAAATTTGCGGCCCGAGTTCTTCGAGATTTTTCTCGATGGACGAATATTTGCGGCGGAGGTCGCTTATTTCGTCCGGAACGTCGGCGGAAGAGCCTGGTCTGCGCTTGAAGAGCCACTGAAAGGAATCGTCCGAGGCGCCGGCGCGGCGCGCGGCCTCTTCCTGCTCCTCTTCGAGGCGGGCAAGCTCCGAACGCAGCGAGCGGGCCTGTTCCAGCAGGCGCTCGTGGGTTTTGCGCGCCTTGGCCAGCTCGTCGGTATTGTCGCCGGTGGGAACGCAATCGCGGATCAGGCCGAGCAGTAGATTGTCGAACACCTCGAAGCGATCGGGGTCGCTCATGAAGTTGCCGAGCAGGACGTAGTGCTCGAGGAAGAGGTGGTCGTCGTTGCCGTTTTCCACGAAGAGGCAGCGATTTTGCAGGAGCTGATACGTTTCGAAGAAGTCGTCGCCAAAAAGCGCGCGGCGCGTTTTCGAGAGCGTTCCTTCCTCGACTTCGCGCCAGACGCGGCAGATCGTTTCTCCCACCTGGCGGATCACGCCCTTGCGCCCGGCTTGCAATTCGGTGATCTTCGAGCGCATCACGTGCGCCTGCTCGCTATGCTCGAAAAGCTGGCCGCGAGAGCGAATCCAGTCCTTGCACTCGACGAGCATGGTGGAAAACTGGTTCACCGCTTCCTGCATGATGAATTTCAGGAGCGCCAGGCGATGCAGCACGTCGGTTTCGATCGATTGCTGGTATTTCGCGCGCGTCACGGACTCTTGCAGGACTTCCGTGAGCAGGCGGCGAAAGGCGCTGTGCTCGGGCGAGGCCGGCTTGCGGTCGCGTTCCTTGGCGTTGGGCAGCTGGACGTTAACGGTCTGGCGAATCAGGTCCAATAGGTACTTCTGCGTGAATTCGATGAACTTGGGGCTGAGAAAAACGTCATAATGAATGTTGTCGATGCCGAGCGCGAGGCCGGAGAGGTGGATTTCCGCGGAGTAAGGCTCGAGCTTCATCCTTTCAGGATGCGCGAGCGATGGCGCGATGTGCGTCTCTGGCATGGACAGCAGCTAACCTGCGGGTAAGCTTTCAATGTAGCTGGGCTAGAATGCAGCCGCAATGGAGCGCCGCGTAAGCGTTAATGGCCCATAGTGGGACAGTGCGCATAAGGCTGGCCTGTCTAGCTTGCTGTGCCCGAATGAGTTGAGCTATGGACGACTGGGCGTTCGACGACGGACAGCAGGACCTGCGAATCGAGGACGGCATCGGCGCGGTGGAACCGCCGCCGATGGAGCCGGTGCTCGCTGCAATCCCCTCAAGCGCGTCCGACGAAGGGCCGTGCCTGTACCTTGGGCCCGCGGGCCAACGCTGCTACCGCCGCGCCGTCAAAGACGGCTTCTGCGCGGAGCACCAGCCGGGCGCGAGCATGCGGAAGAAACTGGGCAAGAAATCGAAGCTGATGGCCGCGATCGCTGCCGTCGGCGGCGCGCTGTGGCCATACATCTACGACTTCGTCCATCAACTGCTTCGGATTCTGCATCCGCGGTAAAGCGAGGCCAGGCGAGTGCGGGCACAGCATGCTGTGCCACTACGCGCGAAAGCGTCGCCGGCCGAGCGGCGCAAA